>NZ_BAABFR010000162.1:0-7378 GCF_039541155.1 Tsukamurella soli | reverse complement strand
GTCGCGGCGCACGCCGTCGAGCTCGTCGGAGCCGCACCACTCGATCGCGCCGCCGTCGCGCGCGAGGGCGATGACGGTGTCGGCGTCCCCCGCCCGCACCGCGTCCGCGAGCTCGCCGAGCACGCCGGAGAATCTGCGCCCGCGCAGCAGCTCGACGACACCGCCGCGGGCCGCCGTGAGCTCGGCATCGTCGAGCGGGCGTTCGGTGGGCGGCGACGTGTCGCCGAGGCGGGGCCCCGGATCAGGCTCGGCGGCGAGAACACCGTCGAGCACCGGATTGGGTCGGTGCATCACCGTGCGCGACACCAGATCGGCGAGCACTGCGCCGGCGTCGACGGACGCCAGCTGGTTCGGGTCGCCCACCAGGATCAAGCGCGCGTCGGGCCGCAGCGCCTCGAGCAGCCGGCACATGATGGTCAGCGACACCATGGACGTCTCGTCGACGATCACGACGTCGTACGGCAGGTGGTCGGTGGCGTCGTGGCGGAACCTGCTCCTGTTTCCGGGTCGGAAGCCGAGCATCCGGTGGATCGTCTGCGCGGGGATCGCGTGCGGCAGCCCCAGCACCTCAGACTGCGCGGCGACCGCGTCCTGCAGCTGCGCGGCGGCACGGCCGGTGGGCGCCGCCAGCCCGACCCGCAGGCGCGGGCCGTGCTGCGCGAACAGCAGCGCCAGGATCCGGGCCACGGTGTGCGTCTTGCCGGTGCCCGGGCCCCCGGCGATCACCGAGGTCATCGAGGTGACCGCGACGGCGGCGGCGATCCGCTGCCGGTCGGGACCGGTGTCGGGGAAGAACCGCGCGAGACCGATCGCCAGCGCGGTGGCGTCCACCGCAGGTGCCGGCCCTGCCCGGCGGTCGAGGATCTCGCGGACCGTCGCCTCCTGCCGGAAGTAACGGTCCAGGTACAGCAGCCTGTCGTCCACGAGGTGCAGGGGCCGTAGCGGGCCGGCGGTGGAGCCGATCACGAGCGGCGACCGGCGCAGCGCGGCCAGTACCTCCGCGTCGGACGGCCACGGCAGGGCGTCGACGTCCACCGCGTCGTCACCGTCGACGGCGACCGCGCGCATGTCGGGCAGCTCGATGCACACCGACCCGAGGCGCACCGCGCGGGTCGCGAGCGCCGCCGCGAGCAGGACCCGCTCGTCGGGCTCACCGCCGAGCCGGCCGAGCGTGCGCGCGACGTGCACGTCGGCGGGGGCCAGCACGCCGGCGTCGGCGAACGGCTCGAGCAGCCGGGCGGGCGCCGCCGTCACCGTCGGACTCCGGCGAGCGCGTCGGACACCGCGGTGATCAACGCGGCGGGCGGGTGCCACTCGAACACGCCGCACCCGGGCGGCGTCTCGGGGCCGATCATCCCGCGCACGAAGTGGTACTGCACCGGGCCCAGGTGTTGCTTCGGTCGGTAACCGGGTCGCCGCCAGCGCAGGAACCGGTGCAGCGCAACGGAGTACAGCAACGCCTGGAGTACGTAGTGGGAGTCGAGCATCTCTGTGGCCATCTTCTCGGCGGTGTAGTCGGCGGTGGTCAGGTCGCCGCGGGCGAGCCGGTTGGTCTTGTAATCCACCACGACATACCGTTCATCGGCGCCGGTGCGCACGCGCAACACGGAATCGATGCTGCCCGTGAGGAATCCGCGCAGGGCGGCCGCGGGAACGGTGCGTAGCCGGGCCGCGTAGCCGGCGAGCGGGTCCGACGGTGGCAGGTACGCCGCGAGCAGGTCGGCGACGACGCCGAGGGTGGCGGCACCGTCGGCGGCTACCCCGGTGTCCGCCGGACCGAGCGGCAGCTCGAAGTCCAGTTCCGCGAGATGGTCGCGGGGCCCGATCTCGGCGAGGGTGAGGTGCGCCAGCTCGCCGGTGCCGAGGGGGGTTCGCAACACCGCGCCGAGCGCTCTGGCGAGATGCTCGGGATCGTCCGACGAACCACCGAATGCGGCCGCGGCACGGCAGTTCGCCAGGACCTCGGCGTCGAGATCAGCGGCTGCTGTGTCGACGTGCTCGAGGATCTCGTGCACGAGCGTGCCGAATGCGGCGCCGCCGGACAGTCCGTTCATGAGCGACGGCGGGGCGTCCCGCGCCGCGGCGGGCTCGGCGAGCGGATCACCGTCGGGCTCGTCGGGTTGGCCCACGCGTCCCTCGAGGTCGGGCTCGCTGGCCGTGGCGCCGGGCCCGTGCGCGGCCCCGGAGACCAGGGCCGTGTAGGAGGTGCGGCGCCAGGCGTGGTCGACGCGGCGCCGCGCGACGGGCAGCTCGAGCTCGAACCGGTCGGCGTCCGGCGGTATCCAGGTCTCGCCGGGCGTGTGGTCGGCGGGTTCGATCGAGACCGATGCCGCGACCGGCGCAGCCCATCGGGCGAGTGCGTCGGGCACGGCGTCGTCCGGGGGGACCGTGGCACGCTCGGCCGGAACCCGGCCGCCGCCCTCGCGGCCGAACAGCAACCGGTTCAACGCAGACCCGCCGGTCGCGGTGCTGGGCGCCCACCACAACACCACCTGGCACTGGGCGCGCGTCGCCCCCACGTACAGCAGCCGCAGTTCCTCGCCCGACTCCTCCGCGAGCGCCCTGCTCTTGCGGTCGGCGTACCCGGGACTGTCCTCTGTCCCGACGTCGAGGATGCGGCAGCGCGCGGCGTCGTGCAGCGTCAAGGTGGCGGGGTGCGGCGAGCGGGCGGCGTCCCACGCGTACGGCAGGTACACGACCGGGAACTCCAGGCCCTTGCTGCCGTGCACCGTCATCACCTGCACCGCGGCCGCGTCGGTCTCGAGGCGGCGGCTGCGGTCGGAGCCCGTGGACACCGCGGGATCCGCGATGTGGTCGGTGAGCCAGCGGGTGAGCGCCGTGAGGCCGAGCCCGTCGGACACCGTGGCCCGCTGCAACAGCTCCGCGATGTGACGCAGGTCGGTGATCGCGCGCTCGCCGCCGGTGCGGGCGAGCAGCCGGCCCTCCAATTCGGACTCGCGGGCCAGCGACGCGAACATCGCCGCGAACCCCGCGGTCTCGAACACCCTGGCCAGGGCGCGCAGGCGACCGCTGATCTCGGACACCAGCGCGTCGCCCTGCTCGGCGATCTGGGTGGCCGTGTAGCCGAGCAGCGGCGTCAGAGCGGCGAGCCGCGCGCGGTCGCCGCGGTTGGGCGATTCGAGCGCCTGGAGCAGCCACAGCCAGTCCTGCGCCGCGGGGGTGGCGAACACGCTGGTGCCGCCCGCGACGACTGCCGGGACGCCCACCGCCTCGAGCTGCGCCTTCAGGTCCGCGACCTGCAGGTTGCTGCGCGCGAGGACCGCGACGTCGCCCGGCTCGAGCGGACGGGCGACACCGTCGACCACCAGCGGCGTACCGCGGTTGAGGACGGTGACGATGTCGGCCGCGACGTCACGTGCGATGGCGGCCCGGATCGGCGGCAGGTACGGGTACCCGGATCGGGACGTGGGTCCGAGTCCGTTGCGGCCGAGGTAGCGGATCCGCAGCGGGGGTGATCCGGGCATGCGGCTCTCACCGTGGCTGGCGGCGACATCGTGGACGACGATCTGGTCGTCGCCGAGCGCCGCATCGCCGTACAGCCGGTGCAGTGCCTTCACCAGCCCCGCGTCTGTGCGCCAGTTGGTGGCCAGCGCCTGATGCCGGTCGGCGTCGGCCGCGGCGGCCAGGTAGCTGAGCACCTCCGCCCCTCGGAACGCGTATATGGACTGCTTCGGGTCGCCCACCAGCACGAGGGTCGCGTGCCCGTGGAACGCCGACCGGAAGATCTCCCACTGCACCGGGTCGGTGTCCTGGAACTCGTCGACCAGGACGACCGAGAACAGGCGCCGCAGCCGCTGTCGGGCGCGTTCGCCGTGGACCGGATCTGCGAGCGCGTCGCCCAGAAGCCCCTGAAGGTCGTCGAAGTCACGCAGCCGCGCCCGCCGCTTACGGCGGTCGACCTCGGCGCGAACGGCCGCGGCGTACGCGACGCGCTCGCCCGACGGGCTCTCCGGGGGGTCGGCGGCCGGGGACAGCAGTGCGCGGGGGTTCGCGACCGTGAGCCGCGCGTAGGTGCGCGCGTCCGCGATGGAGAAGGGTGGCGTGGGCCGTCCTGCGTAGCCACGCAGGTACAGATCCTCGGCGGCCTCGGTGACCAGGTCGCCGATGTCCTCGACGAACACCGCTCCGGGTTCGAGGTCGCCGGACAGACCGAGCGCCTCCAGCATCTGCTGGCAGAACGCGTGCGTCGTGGTGACGGTGGCCGAGTCGAAGTCGGCGCAAGCCGCAGCGAGCCGCGCGTGCCGCTCCGCCACGACCGCATCGGGCGCCGATGCGAGGAAGCGGGTGAGCAGGTCGTCACCCTCCCGCGCGGCCCGGGGGTCGCGCAGCGCGCGCTCGGCCGACACGAGGCGCGCCCGGGCGCGCTCCCGCAACTCCCGCGACGCGGCCCGCGAGAACGTGACCAGCAGCAGGTCGGACAACCGCGCCGTGCCCTCGGCGATGTACCGCACCATCAGCCCGACGATCGCGAACGTCTTGCCCGTGCCCGCGCTGGCCTCGAGCACCGTGGTCGTGGGCCCGGCGGGCAGCGGACCGGTCAGCTCGAACGGCGTCGCACCCAGCACCGACTCCCGCGGTGCGGCCACGCGTGTCTGTCCCATCATCGGAGCCTCTCGTGTCGGATCAGCGGGCCCCACATGCGCAGCGCCATTGCCGCGAAGCGCGTGGTAGCCGGGCCGCCGGGCCCCGTGGCGCCGGCTGTGTCCCCCGCCCAGGCCGCCTCGTCCGGCGCCGGGGGCCGCGAGCCCTCGACCCACGCGTCGGCGCCGAGCGCGTAGCCGATCGCGGGGTCGGTGTGGTCGCCGAACCGATCGCGGAAGGCCACGGCGGCGGCATCGAGTGCCAGGTGCGGCGGATCCCCGCGGTGCAGCCGGGAGACGTATTCGGCCGATGCCGTGGGGAACAGCGGCAACGGCTCCCGCAGCCCCCGGTCCCGCAGGTCCGCCAGTTCGGCGAGCACCGCGACCGGGTCGTCGGGCGCGCGCAACGACGACACCGCGGCGCCCCGGAACCTCCCCTTGCCGACCAGCTCGGCGCGGTAGCCGCGGCCCGGGTCGGACGCGGCCAGCGCGAGCAGCCGGACCCAGCCGGCGATCCGCCGCCCGGGCTTGAGCCTGGAGAACGACGCGCTGGTCAAGACGTCGCCGCGCACCCCGGCGACCGAGCCCGCGAGGCGCCTCCCGTCGCCCAGATCGATCGCCACGTCGACGGTCTGCGGCGGTGTCGCAGTGAGGTCGGCGAATGCGGCCGCGAGCATCGCCACGTCGGCCGCGACCTCGGACAGCACCGCATCGCCCAGCGCGAAGGGCGGCAGCGTGCCGCGCCGGACCTCGGTGGCGACGAACGTCTCGTACGGGATGCCCGTGAGCGCCGCGGTGAGCATGCGTTCGCCGACGTCCCAACGCTGCAGACCGTCGGGCGCCACTGTGATGGCGCCGGACAGCTCCTCATCGAGCTTCGGCAGGCGGATCCCGAGCCGCTGCCGCAGGAACGCGGCGACGGGGTCCTCGCAGAACCGAGCGAGCGCGTCGAGGTCGATGTCCTCGCGGCTGCCGCCGAGCGGTCGGGGCAGAAAGGGATCGGGTGGCTGTGCGGTCTCGAGCGATGCCACCGCGCCTGCGTAGGCGGCGGCGTCGTAGCCGGTCGCCGAGCCCGCCGCGAAGTCCACGGGGTCGAACGGCTGCAGCGGGTGACGGATGTCGAGCCCCGCCACGCGTTCGCCGGGCGGGACACCGAGCAGCAGCGCGGTCGCGTCGCGCAGCTCCGATGCCGGGACGGCGGGCGGGCGGGCGGTGCCCGTCACCGGGTCGGCACCGGTGAAGTACACCAGCAGCCGATCGGTGGCAGACATGACCGCGTCCAGCAGCAGCTGCCGGTCCTCGGCGCGGGGATCGCGCTCACCCACGAGCGGCTCGCGGCCCAGGACGTCGTCGCCACCGAATCGGGTGCCGCGCGGGAACACCTCGTCATCGAGCCCGAGCAGGACCACGACGCGGTGCGGCACCGAACGCATCGGCACCAGCGTGCACACCGTCAGCTCACCCGTGCGGAAGTTGGCGCGGGTCGGCTTGGCCGCGAGCCGCGCGGTGAGCATCGCGCGCACATCGCTGAGGGACAGCACACGGTCGCCGCCGTGCTCGAGCGCGGCGGACAGCTCGCGGCGAGCCTGAGTCGACTGCCACGCGTCGGCCGCGGGCACAGCGGTGAGGTCGTCCACCACGCCCACCAGCAGCCGCCCCCATGCTGCAGCGCTGCGCTCCCCGTCGCACGCGTGGGCGGCGCCGGTGAGCGCGGCGAGGAAATCGGCGAGGCGGCCCGCGAGGTCGACGTCACCGGAGTCGACGTCGTCGAGCGGCAGCGCCAGACCCAGCCACTCCGACTCGGTCTCGTCGGCGGCCACCCCGAGCAGGATCCGGTCGAGCGCCACCGACAGGGTGTTCTGCTTGAACCCGCCGAGGCGGAACCGCTCACGGCTGGCGGCGTCGAGACCCCAGCGGGCCCCGGACGCGCCGGCCCACTCGCGGAGGCGCTCGAGGTCGGCGCTGCCGAAGGAGAACCGCGTGCGCACGGGCTCGGCCGCGGCGAGGTCGAGGACGTCGGTGACGGTCACGCGCGCATCGGCGAGGTCGAGGACGGTTGCCACGACGTCGAGGACGGGGTTGATGAACCGCAGGGACCGGTCGGCGAGCCGGACGCGCAGGGCGGTGGCCGGGTGTGACCCACCGGTCTCGCCGCCCGACTCGGCCCCCGTACCGGCAGGGCCCGCCTCGGTTCCGAACGCCGAGCGGACGAGCGGCGCGAACGTCTCGATGTCCGGGCAGCTGATCAGAACGTCCCGCGGCGCCAGCGTGGGGTCGTCCTCGAACGCGCGCACCAGCCGGTCGCGCAGCGCCTCGACCATCCGGGCGGGGCCGTGGCAGCTGTGGAACTCGATCGTGCCGTCCGCCACCGCCGCGGGGTCCGCGGCCAGCGGCAGGTCGGCGGCGACGGTGGCCTGGAGACGACCGAGCAGGGTGCCGGGCCCGCCGGGTACCGGGTGCAACACATCGCGGTCGGCGATGGGCACCAGGCGGGTCTCCGTCTCGCGGGCCTCCCGGGCGAGGCTCGCCAGCAGCGGGTTGCGGCCGACCCCCGGAGGTGCCGCGCGCCGGGGCATCGGCGCCGGGCCTCGATCCGCGGCGGCGACCGCATCCCACATCGTCGGGCTGGGATGCGGCAACCACAGGTGCACGTCCCGGTGTCCGCCGAGCGCCGACAGCACGGCGATCTGGTCGGCCGGCAACCGGGTGGGGCCGAACACCGACAGCCGCGACGGCAGGCCCACGACGCCGGGGTCGGCGCGGAGCGCGGCGCACGC
>NZ_BAABFR010000161.1:0-7398 GCF_039541155.1 Tsukamurella soli | reverse complement strand
AGCCCCAACTCCTTGGCTCACAGAACGACATGGCTACGATCCGACTTCGGGGGGTTCGCGGCGCGGTTGCGGGCGGCGATCGGGGCGCGCGGGCGGCTGTGCGTGGGCATCGACCCGCATCCGCCGCTGCTCGCGACCTGGGGCCTCACCGACGACGCCGCGGGCGCCATGCGGTTCGGCCTGATCTGCGCGGAGGCGTTCGCGGGCGAGGTGGGCTTCGTCAAGCCCCAGGTGGCGTTCTACGAGCAGTATGGGGCGACCGGCATGGCCGCGCTCGAGGAGGTGATCGCCGCGTGCCGGTCGGCCGGGGCGGTGGTGATCGCCGACGCCAAGCGCGGGGACATCGGCAGCACGATGGCCGGGTACGCGCGGGCGTGGCTCGGCGACGGCCGGCTGGGTGCGGACGCGGTGACGCTGTCGCCCTACCTCGGCTACGGCTCCCTGGAGCCCGCGGTCACGGCGGCACGGAGCGCTGGGCGCGGCGTCTTCGTCCTGGCCCGTACATCCAACCCCGAGGGTGCGTCCGTCCAGGCCGGGGGAGTGGCACAGGGGATCGTGGACGCCGCGCGCGCCGACGATGCCGACGGTCGCGCCACCGTCGGGCTGGTGGTGGGCGCTACGCGCGATCACGGCCTCGACCTGTCCGGGCTGGGCGGGCCGATCCTGGCGCCCGGGCTCGGCGCGCAGGGCGCGACGCCGGACGACCTGGCCCGGATCTTCCCGGAGCGGGAGCTGCTGCTGCCCTCCACGTCGCGTCAGGTGCTTGCGGCGGGCCCGACGGTGGCGGCGCTGCGCACGGCGGCGCTGGCCACCCGCGATGCCGTCGAGGCGGCGCTGGGCTGAGCTTGGCGGTTCAGCGGGTCGGCTGCGGCGCGTGCAGGACGGCGTCGAGCAGGCCGGGGAATCGGCGGTCGATCTCGTCCCGGCGCAGCCGTATCGCGTGCGAACGGCCCGTGACGATGACCTCGGTCAAGCCCAGCAGGCGAAGCGCGCGGAAGTGGTGGGAGAGTGCCGACTTCTGCATGCCCAGGTCCCACTCCTCGATCGACTTCGCGTGGGCCTGTCCATCGGCGAGTTTGCGGACGATCGCGAGCCGCACCGGTTCTCCGAGCGCCCGGAGTACCTGGCCGATATCGACCGCGTCCAGATCGCCAGCTTCGTAGTCGCTGGTGGTCATGGTGCCATTCTTGCATTGCGCGCGGTCACCACGGGAATCGGTTCAATGCAGATTGAACGGTGATAGTCTCCGGAGATGAAGCGGGCCGACCGGGCGCAGGGTGGGTGCGGAGCTGTGCGATGGAGCCGCGATCCCGACGGGATCGTGACCGTTGTTCTGGACGACCCGACCGCCCGGACGAACATGGTCACCGACGCGCACGTCGAGGGTATGCGCGCCGTTCTCGATCACCTGGAATCGACCCGCGACGATGTCGACGGCGTCATCGTGACGTCGGCTAAGGAGTCCTTCTTCTCGGGCCCCGAGTTCGAGGTGGCGGCGTCGCCGCGCGAGTCGGGATCGGCTTACTCGCACCTGGTCGAGGTGCGCGATCAGCTCCGGCGGCTGGAGCAGTCGGGTCGGCCGGTCGCGGCGGCACTGGTCGGCGGGGCGCTCGGTGGCGGGTTCGAGATCGCGCTGGCCTGCCACCACCGGGTCGGACTCGACCGCGGGGACGTGCGCTGGGCACTCGCCGAACGAACCATGGGAATCCTGCCCGCCGGCGGGGGAACGGTCCGAGCGACCCGGATGCTGGGACTCGCGACCGCCGTGCGCGAAACCGTCGGCGGCGGCGCAGCCTACGACCCCGCGTGGGCGCTCGCACGGGGGCTGATCGACGAACTGGCTCCCACGCCGGCGGCTGTCGAGGCCGCCGCCCGGCGGTGGGAGGTCGCCGTCGGGCCCGACGGTGCCGGGCAGCCGTGGGAGCGGCCCGACTGGGTGGTCCCCGGGGCCCTGCCGCGCGACCCCGCCTTCGATCGCGAGGTCGCCGAGCTGCGCGGCGAGCTGGACGCGCTTGCGGATGATCCGACGCTGGCCGCGCGGCGGGAGATCCTCGAGGTCGGGCTCGCCGCGCTGTCGCAACCCCTCGCGAGTGCGTTCGCCGCCGAGACGGCCGCGTTCCTCCGGCTCGTCTCGCTGCCGAGCGCGCCCGCCGCGGCCGCAGTGTTCGGCGCCATGAAGCGGATCCGCGACCGGGTCGAGAAGGGGGCCGATACCCCCGCCGGCGATGCCCGATCAGGTGCATCGGCAACGTTCGAGATCCGGTACCCGAATCCGCTCGTCGACGTGTTCCTGCCGACGTCGCCGAAACGGGTGGTCGAGGTCCCGTTACCCGACGGTGCCACGGAACGCGAGACCGCCGGCGCCGTCGCCCGTGCGGCCTCGTTCGGCGTCCCCGTCCTCGTGCGCCCCGGCGAGGGATCGACGTTGCATCGCGTATCGGTGGGCGAGGCCGTCGAGGTCACCCGATTCGTCGACGCGGGTGAGGCGACGCTGGCTGCCGAGCTGCTCGCGCCGCGCGGCTGAGCCACCTCAACCTGAACCACACACCCACACCCGCGGGTGCTGATGTCCTGCCCCGACACGTGCGTGACCAGCGCCGATGGGGCCACGACACGCGGACGGTGGCGAGAAATCCGCCAGATCCCACGGGTTTCTCGCGTCACATCTGTCCCGAATGGTGATGAATGTCGGTTCTCATCGAACCTGTTCCACTGCAACGTCTTTCGTCCTGATGTCGGCATTCGCGGCTACCTCTGCCCGTGCCCGGCGCTCGCGTGTACCGCACTGCGGAACCGCAGGTCGGACGGGGGTGGGCTTTCCGTTCGGCCGCGGACGTGGGTACGGTTCTGTGTCGCCGCCCAACGCGGCGACATCTAGAAGATGATCGAGACGGAGGAATCGTGGCCCTTCCCCAGTTGACCGACGAGCAGCGTGCCGCTGCTCTGGAGAAGGCAGCTGCCGCTCGCCGTGCGCGTGCCGAGCTGAAGAACCGGCTCAAGAGTGGTGCGACCCATCTGCAGCAGGTCCTCAAGGACGCCGAGACCGATGAGGTCCTCGGCAAGATGAAGGTCTCGGCACTGCTCGAGGCGCTGCCCAAGGTGGGCAAGGTCAAGGCTCAGGAGATCATGAACGAGCTCGAGATCGCTCCGACCCGACGGGTCCGCGGTCTCGGTGAGCGCCAGCGTAAGGCGCTGCTCGAGAAGTTCTCTGCCTGACATACGCGTGGTGCAGCCTGCTCCAGCCAACGCGAGACGGAGGGGCCGACTGGTAGTCCTGGTCGGCCCCTCCGCCGTCGGCAAGTCGTCTGTCGTGAACCGCCTCCGCGAGGTAGTTCCCGACCTGTTCTTCTCCGTGTCCGCGACCACCCGGGACCCCCGTCCGGGCGAGATCGACGGCCGCGACTACCACTTCGTCGGTGACGCCGGCTTCGACCGGCTGATCGAGCGGGGCGACCTGCTCGAGTGGGCCGAGATCCATGGCGGTCTGCAGCGCTCGGGCACCCCTGCCCGACCGGTGTACGACGCGCTCGAGACCGGCCGGCCCGTTCTGGTCGAGGTCGACCTCGCGGGCGCCGCCAGCGTCAAGACCGCGCTGCCCGAGGCGATCACCGTCTTCCTGAGCCCGCCGTCGTGGGACGAGCTCGAGCGTCGGCTGCGCGGCCGCGGCACCGAGAGCGAGGCCGTGATCGAGCGCCGACTCGAGACCGCCCGTGCCGAGATGGCCACGCGGGAGCACTACGACGCGGTCGTCGTGAACGACGATTTGGACCGGGCGGTGGATCGCTTGGTATGCTTGCTGGTCGGCGTTGACTCGCCCCCGGCCGGGACCGCTGAGAACATCGGACCCACATCCGCGGGGTGAACCACACCGCCGGGCCGCAGCGATGCGCCCGAAGTAGAAATCGACCTAGGAGACGCGTGAGCACCCCCACCCCGATCGACTCCGCCGCGACCGATGACGCCCCGGCCCCCTACGACCAGCCGCTCGGCATCACCAACCCGCCGATCGACGAGTTGCTCGCCCGCACCTCCTCGAAGTACGCGCTGGTGATCTACGCGGCCAAGCGTGCCCGCCAGATCAACGACTACTACAACAGCCTCTCGGACGGCGTGCTCGAGTACGTCGGCCCCTTGGTCGAGCCCGGCCTGCACGAGAAGCCGCTGTCGATCGCCATGCGCGAGATCCACGCCGACCTCCTGGAGCACACCGAGGGCGAGTGACGTCTCCCGAATGAGCGAGCCGCGCAGCACGCCGTCGTCGGTCGCCCCCGTCGCGCCCCGCCCCACGTCCGGAGCGCCCCGCAACGTCGTGGTGGGTGTCGGCGGTGGCATCGCCGCCTACAAGGCGTGCGCTCTGGTCCGGCACTTCACCGAGGCCGGCCATCACGTCCGCGTGATCCCCACCGAATCGGCGCTGCGTTTCGTCGGCGCGGCCACGTTCGAGGCGCTGTCCGGGAACCCCGTGCAGACGACCGTGTTCGAGTCCATCCCCCAGGTACTGCACGTCAAGCTCGGCCAGGAGGCCGACCTCGTCGTCGTCGCCCCCGCGACGGCCGACCTCATGGCCCGTGCGGCGCAGGGCCGGGCCGACGACCTGCTGACCGGGACGCTGCTCACGGCCCGATGTCCGGTCCTGTTCGCGCCGGCCATGCACACGGAGATGTGGGAGCACCCCGCCACCCGTGCGAACGTCGCGACGCTCCGTGGCCACGGCACCGTCGTCCTCGAGCCCGCGCGCGGCAGGCTCACCGGCAAGGACACCGGGGCCGGGCGGCTGCCCGAGCCCGATGAGATCGGCGCGTTCGGGGATCTGCTGCTCGCCCGGGACGACGCGCTGCCCCGCGACCTGGAGGGCCGCACCGTCGTCGTCTCCGCGGGCGGTACCCGCGAGGCGCTCGACCCCGTCCGCTACCTCACCAACCGCAGCTCCGGAAAGCAGGGCTACGCCCTCGCGCGCGTCGCTGCGCAGCGCGGCGCGAAGGTGACGCTCGTGGCGGGCAACACCGCGGGGCTGGCCGACCCCGCCGCCGTCGATGTGGTGCGCATCGCCTCGGCGCGCGAGCTGCAGACCGCGATGGCGAAATACGCGGCGGACGCCGATGCGGTGGTCATGGCCGCCGCTGTCGCCGACTACCGGCCCGCCGAGGTCGCCCCCACCAAGCTCAAGAAGGGCACCGCCGGCAGCGCGGACCTCGAGACGATCACGATGATCGAAAACCCCGACGTCCTCGCCGGCCTGGTCGCGGCGCGTGCCGAGGGCGGGCTGCCGGCCCGGTCCGTCATCGTCGGTTTCGCCGCCGAGACCGGGGACGCAAACGGCACGGTGCTCGACTACGGCCGCGCCAAGCTGCGCAGAAAGGGCTGCGACCTGCTGGTCGTCAACGCGGTCGGTGATGGCCGCGCGTTCGAGGTCGATGAGAACGCCGGCTGGCTGCTGGGCGCCGACGGTACGGAGAGCGCGCTGGCGCTCGACTCGAAGACCGTGATGGCGAGTCGTATCCTCGATGCTGTGGTGGCCCAGATGACGGCGCCCCACTAGTTTGGGTTGCGTAACCGACGCGGTACTTTTGTCTGCAAAGACACCCGCGGTGTGTACCGCGCCGCACAGATGAAGCCGTACAGATGAAGACGTCGAAAGGTTCTCCCGTGGTCGATTCCGCGTTCGCCAAGTCCGGACACAGACTGTTCACCAGCGAGTCGGTGACCGAGGGGCATCCGGACAAGATCTGCGACGCGATCTCCGACTCGGTACTCGACGCGCTGCTCGCCCAGGATCCGACCTCGCGCGTCGCGGTCGAGACGCTGGTGACCACCGGACAGGTGCACGTCGTGGGTGAGGTCACCACCGAGGCCTACGCGGACATCCCCAAGATCGTCCGCGACAAGGTGCTGGAGATCGGCTACGACAGCTCCGCGAAGGGCTTCGACGGTAACTCCTGCGGCGTCAACATCGCGATCGGCGCGCAGAGCCCCGAGATCGCGCAGGGTGTCGATCGCGCCTACGAGCATCGCGTCGACGGCGCCGAGGACGAGATCGACGCGCAGGGCGCGGGCGACCAGGGTCTGATGTTCGGCTACGCCTGCTCCGACACCCCCGAGCTGATGCCGCTGCCCATCTCGCTGGCACACCGGCTGGCGCGCCGCCTCACCGAGGTCCGCAAGGACGGCACGCTTCCGTACCTGCGACCCGACGGCAAGACCCAGGTCACCATCGAGTACGCGGGCGACACCCCTGTGCGGCTCGACACCGTGGTCATCTCCAGCCAGCACGCGGCCGACATCGATATCGACGGTATGCTGACGCCGGACCTGCGGGAGAACGTACTGGGCGCGGTCCTCGGCGAGCTCGACATCGAGTCGCTCGACACGTCCGACGTGCGCCTGCTCGTGAACCCCACCGGCAAGTTCGTGCTCGGCGGCCCGATGGGTGACGCCGGCCTCACGGGGCGCAAGATCATCGTCGACACCTACGGCGGCATGGCCCGTCACGGCGGCGGCGCGTTCTCGGGCAAGGACCCGTCGAAGGTCGACCGTAGCGCCGCCTACGCGATGCGGTGGGTCGCCAAGAACGCCGTCGCCGCGGGCCTCGCGGAGCGCATCGAGGTGCAGGTCGCGTATGCGATCGGCAAGGCTGCGCCCGTCGGCCTGTTCGTCGAGACGTTCGGCACCGAGAACATCGACCCGGCCAAGATCCAGGCCGCCATCGCGTCGACGTTCGACCTGCGTCCCCGGGCGATCATCAACGCTCTCGACCTGCTGCGCCCGATCTACGCGCCCACCGCCGCGTACGGCCACTTCGGCCGCACCGACATCGACCTCCCCTGGGAGCGCACCGACCGCGCCGACGCGCTGCGCAGCGCCGCCGGCCTGTAGCGGACCGGATGGCGGGGGCCGACGCGGCCGCCTGTCTGCCGGTCGCGCGCGTGCTGCCGCTCCTACAGGTCAGCCACCTGGACCGCGAGTTCGACTACCTGGTCCCCGCGGAGCTCGCCGAGGCCGCGCAGCCGGGTGTCCGGGTCAGGATCAGATTCTCGGGGCGGCTCGTCGACGGCTTCGTGCTGGCCCGGCTCGCCGAGTCGGACCACGAGGGAAAGCTCGCGCGCCTCGAGCGGGTGGTGTCGGAGCTGCCGGTGCTCACCGACGAGATCCGTGAGCTCGTCACCGAGGTCGCGATCCGATACGCGGGCACCCGCGCCGACGTCCTGCGGCTCGCGATCCCACCCCGGCATGCCCGCGTCGAGAAGGACGTCGTCGCCAAGCTGGCAGCGCGTGCGAACGGTGTCGGGCTCGAGGGTGCCGGGCCTGACGGTGCCGAGCCTGCGGCGGGCGCGCCCGACGGTGCCGTCCCACTGGCCGCCTACACCCACGGCGCGCAGTTCGCCGCGGCCGCCGCCGATG
>NZ_BAABFR010000160.1:0-7491 GCF_039541155.1 Tsukamurella soli | reverse complement strand
CGACTTCGGGCGACGGCGTGCTCGGACGCCGCCACCACGGCGCCGGCGACGCGCAGCACTGCGGCCTCGTCCACGCCGGGCGCGAGCGTGACCCGCGCGACGCCGAGCCGGCCGGTGGTCACCGTGCCGGTCTTGTCGAACACCACGGTGTCCACCGCCTCGGTGGCCTCGAGCACCTGGTGCCCGCGCAGGTAGATCCCCAGCTGTGCGCCCCGTCCCGACGCCACCATGAACGCGACGGGCGTGGCCAGGCCCAGCGCGCACGGGCACGCGATCACCAGGACCGCGATCGCGGCGGTGACCGCCTGATCGACCGTGCCGCCGCCCAGCAGCCACCCGATCAGCGTCGTTGCGGCGATCGCGAACACACAGGGCACGAACACCGCCGACACCCGGTCGGCCAGGCGCTGCATCCGCGCCTTGGTCGCCTGCGCGTCCTCGACCATGCGGCGCATCGACGCCATGGCGGTGTCGTCGCCGACGGCGGTGGCACGCACCGTCAGCCGTCCGTCCTGGCACACGGTCCCGCCCAGCACCGCGCCACCCGGCTCCGCGGCCACGGGCCGGGTCTCGCCCGTCATCGTGCTCGCGTCCACGAACGCCGAGCCGGACTCCACGACGCCGTCGGTCGCGATGGTCTCGCCGGGCCGCGTCACGAAGCGTTGGCCCTGCTTCAGCTCCGACACGGGGACGCTCAGCTCCGAGCCGTCCCTCAGCAGCACCGTCGCGTCTTTGGCACCGCGCGCGGCCAGCGCCCGGATCGCGCTCACCGCCTTCGCGCGCGCGGCGGCCTCGAAATAGCGCCCGGCCAGCACGAAGACGGTGACCCCCATGGCCACCTCGAGATAGATCGGATCGGAGTGGGTGATCGCGTTCCACACCCCGTGCGGATCGGCCCGCCGCCGCCCCGGGGTGAGCACGGTGACCACCGACCACAGCGTCGCGGCCGTGATCCCCGTCGACACCAGGGTGTCCATCGACGCGGCGCCGTGCCGCAGCCCGGCGACGGCCTTGCGGTGCAGCGGCCACGCGCCCCACGTGACCACCGGCAGGCTCAGCGCCAACAGCAGCCACTGCCAGCCGGGGAAGCGGGTCGACGGGACGGTCGCGAACACGACGGAGATGTCTGCCGCCGGCACGAACAGGACCAGCGAGATGACGAGCCGGCGCAGCAGGTCGCGGCGTTCGCGCTCCTCGGCCGCCACGGCGCGGCGCGGGTCGGGGGACTTCTCGGCAGCCGAGTAGCCGGCCGCGGCCACTGCATCGCAGAGCTCGCTCACGCCCGTGCCCGACGGTGCCTCGACCGTCGCCGTCCGCGTGGCGTAGTTCACCGAGGCGCGCACGCCGTCGACCTTGTTGAGCTTGCGCTCCACTCGATTGGCGCACGCCGCGCACGTCATGCCCCCGACGTCGAGGGAGATGCGATGGGTCTGCGCGGTCTCGATGTCGTGGAGCGTGGTCATGCTGTCGCTTCCTGATTCGGTGCCTGGTGTGCCCCGTGATGTTGCCGGACGAGTTGTTCGCGCGCCCGCGCCACCCGCGAACGGATGGTGCCGACGGGGCAGCCGCACACGTCGGCGGCCTCCGCGTACGTGAGGCCGAACGCCTGCGTGAGGACGAGTGCCTCCCGGCGGTCGCGGTCGAGCGTCGCCAGTAGCAGCCGGGCTTCGACCAGGGCCGCGGGGCCGGTGACCGACCGGCGCGCGTCGAGTGCCGCGCGCCAGTCGGCCGTCACCAGCCGGGGCCGCGCGGCGGCTGCGCGCAGGTGATCGGCGACGGTGCGCCGGGCGATCGCCAGCAGCCACGTGCGGGCGCTGGACGCACGCCGGAACGAGGGGAGCGCCGTGATCGCGCGCAGGTACGTCTCCTGCGCGAGGTCCTCCGAGTACCCGGGTCCCGCGAGGTGCGCGCAGTACCGGCGCACCTCGTGCTGGGTCGCGGCGATGAAGGCGGTCAGCGCTCCGCGGTCGCCGCGCTGCGCGGCGACCGCGAGCCCGGTGACCTGATCCTGCATGCCTCCGAGGGTAGGCCACCCCACCGACACGACGACAATCGCCGCTGGTCGGCTGTGGTCGAGCGGCGTCAGAACTCCTCGTGCGT
The DNA here is from genome assembly GCF_039541155.1 of Tsukamurella soli. NCBI lineage: Bacteria > Bacillati > Actinomycetota > Actinomycetes > Mycobacteriales > Tsukamurellaceae > Tsukamurella > Tsukamurella soli. The sequence continues at coordinate 5,391 of NZ_BAABFR010000160.1, read as the reverse complement.
CTCGACATCGCGGGCGGCGGACTCGCCGCGGTCCAGCGCGTCGAGGGCGGCCACGTCGGCGTCGGTGAGCCGGATGCCCGTGGCGGCGAGGTTCTCCCGCTGGCGCGCGGCGTTCGACGTGCGGACCACCGGCCGCACGCCGTGCGCGAGGTGCCACGCGAGCACGATCTGCGCGGGCGTCGCCGCGTGCTCCTCGGCGACGTGGGCGATCGCGGGGTCGTCTAGCGCGTCTCCCCGTCCCAGCGGGCTCCACGACTGGGTGAGCACACCGAGCGCGTCGTCGTCTGCCCGCACCGGGGTGCGGGCGATGGTGGGATCCATCTGGATCTGGTTGAGGGCGGGTGCCTCGCCGGTCGCGCCGACCAGCGCCTGAAGGTGCCGTCCGAGGAAGTTCGACACCCCCACCCAGCGGATCAGGCCGGCGTCCCGACACGCGAGGAGTTGCTCGTACGCGGCGACGTAGCGGCCCCGCCGTGGCAGCGGCCAGTGGATCAGCAGCAGGTCCACCCGGTCGAGCCCGAGCCGCTCGAGGCTCTGCTCCACGGCCACCCGCACCGACGGAGTCCCGTCGGGCGCGCCGATGTGGTCTCGGCCGCGCAGCTTGGTGGTCACGACGTACTCGCCCCGCGGCAGCCCGGACCGCGCGAGCGCGGCCCCCACGGCGTCCTCGTTCTCGTACTTCGCCGCAGTGTCGATCAGGCGGTAGCCGGTGTCCAGCCCGGCGAGGACGTTGTCCGTGCACCGGGCACCTGTGAACGGCCACGTGCCCAGACCGATGAGGGGCAGCCGGTCGGCGATCGAATCGGTCACGAGTCGGATCCTATCCCCGCGTCCCGGTGTGCCGACGCGGCAGCGAGCACCGCGCGCGCCCGCTCGGCGAGGTGCCGCAGCCACGCCTCTGTGCCCATCTCGCGGCGCTGCGGCTCGTTGGGCAGCTCGACGGATACGGGCAGACCGGCAGGCAGCCGAGACCACATCGCCGCCAGGTCGATGCCGCCCTCGCCGGGCGCGAGCCGGTACGAGCGGGCGTCGTGGATCAGGCCCGCGTCGTCCGCGGGGGCGGGGACGGTGCCGTCGCACAGCTGTGCGTAGTGCAGCCACCCGCGCGGCAACGCCGCGATGTCGGCCAGGGTCGTCGCGGACCGCGCCGCGTGCAGGGCGTCGACGAGCACCGACGGCCGCTCGGCCTGCGCGACGATCTCGACGGCGGCCCGCGCGTCGGGTACGCACGTCCAGGGCATGAACTCGAGGCTCGCGACCATGTCGTGCTCGGCGGCCAGCACCGCGAGCGCGGCGTACGAGTCGGCGAGCCGCGAGGAGTCCGGATCGTCACCGGCGACCAGGGCGGCCCGCGCGCCCAGGGCATTGCCGGCCTCGAAGAAGGACCGATACTCCTCGGCGCGGAAGTCCGGGGCGATCCGGACGATCTCGATGTCGAACACGCCGACCGGCGAATCTCGCAGCCGTGCAGCGAGATCCGCCAGGGCGCGACGATCCGTGTGTACCGGATAGGCGGGCGTTGCGGGGGCCGCGGGCAGCAGTCGCAGGCCAACGGTGTCGTATCCCGTCCGCTCGGCGAGCGCGAGCTGTCGGGCGGGCGGCGTGTCGAGCACGGTGAGGGCCGCGAGCCCGAGCCCGGGGTTCGGACGCGGCGAGGGAGGAGCGGAGGCCGTGACCCGCGCATCCGGTACCGCGGCGCTCACGCGGTCACCGCCCGCTGATCGCGCACCTGCGCGGCGATCTCGGTGCCCGCCAGGTAGCCGAACGTCATGGCGGGTCCCAGGTTGATGCCGCCCGACGGGTAGTGACCGCCGAACACGCTGGCCTGGTCGACGCCCACCGCGCGCAGACCCGCAATGGGGCGGCCCCGTTCGTCCAGCACCCGCGAGCGCGCGTCGGTCACGAGCCCCGCGAAGGTACCGAAGCTGCCGGGTACCACCTTGACGGCGTAGTACGGTCCCTGATCCAGCGGCGCCAGAGAGGGATTCGGGAAGGGGTTGTCCGGGTCGCCGCTGCCGCGGGTGAACGGGGTGGCGCCCCGCCCGAATTCGGGGTCCGCGCCCACCACGGCGCCGCGGTTGAACTCGGCGACGGTGCGCTGCAGTTGCTCGGGGTCGACCCCGATGCGCGCGCCCAGCTCGGCGAGGGTGTCGGCGCGGGTCAGGTAGCCGGTGCGCAGGTACGGGTAGGTGGGCACGGGCGCGGGTTTCGCGAAACCCAATGGGTAGTATCGCATGTAGCGGGAATCGGCCACCAGCCAGGAGCACACCTCCGCGCCCGCGGGTGCCTGCTCGATCATGGCCAGCGTGTAGTCGTGGTACCCGAGCGCCTCGTCGACGAACCGCCGGCCCGTCGACAGCACGCCGATCACGCCGGGCTTGCCCCGATCGAGGATGTGCGGGAACACGCCGGTCCTGCCGTTCGCGTAGGGCACCAAGGACACCGGGCAGTAGGCGACGGGCGAGGCCACCGCGGACGTGAGGTATCCCCCCACCGACTCGCCCAGCGAGATCCCGTCGCCCGTGGTGGTGTGCGGCGTCAGGGTCCAGTGCTCGTCGCCGGTGGGCACGCGGGGGAACAGCGCGCGACGGCGGTCGCGGTCGCGGGTGAAACCGCCTGTGGCCAACACCACCTCGCCGGCCGAGACGGTGCGGACACCGTGTGGACCGTCGACGCGCGCGCCGACCACGACGCCGGCCTCGTCGGTGACCAACTCGACCACTCTGGTGGACACCTCGATCCGGACGCCGCGGTCGAGCGCGGAGCGCAGCAGCCGCCCGATCAGCGCCGTGCCGTTGACCAGCTGCTGGCCGCGCCGGTACAGCGCGAGCTCGGCGAGGTGCCGGGCGACACGGACACCGCAGTGCGCGAACGCTTTCGCCGATCGCGTGGAGTGCAGGAATGCCTGCAGGTCGGTGCCCGCCATGATGCCCATACCGAGGAACGACGTCTCGTAGAGCTGGCGGCGCAGCAGCCGCGCGACGTCCGGCCCGAGGTGGCGCAGGCTCACGGGCTTCGGTGCCACCGACCGGTGGCCGGTGCCCGCGCCGGGTGTGTCGCCGTGGATGTCGGCGATCCCGGTGCCGGGGACGAACTGCAGTGCGGTACGGGTCTCGAAGAAGTCGACCATCCGCGGCGCGCCGTCGAGCAGGACGTCGACCCGCTCGCCGTCGAACTGCGCGCCGAGCCGGTGCTCGAGATACGTACGGGGCGCCGCCGCGTCCTCGACTACGCCGTCGGCGAGGGCGAACCTGTTGCGCGGCGCCCACATCCATCCGCCGGACCAGGCGGACGCCCCGCCGCACACGGCGTCCTTCTCGACCACCAGGACGGACACGCCACCGTCGGCGGCGGCGACCGCGGTGGACAGCCCGCCGGCGCCCGACCCGACGATCAGGAGGTCGACGGTGTCGACGGGCGGGGCGGAGGTGGCGGTCATCGGGCGGCTCCTGACGTGAGAGGGGAGGATCGGGGTGTGAGCGTCACGACGGTGCCGGTGCGGCTCGATTCGTAGACGGCGAGGACCACGGCGAGTGACGTGCGGGCGTCGCGGCCGGTCACGACGGGCGGGCGGCCCGCAGCGACGGCATCGGCGAAGTCGCGCACCTGCAGGGTGTGGAAATCGACCAGGCCGCCGTTGATCTCGTCGATTCCGGGGTTCGTCGGGGCGGGCCGCAGGGTGTGGTATTCCTCCTCGCCGGGCACGGTCCAGACGTCGTTGACCCCCTCGGCGCCCTCGGGGAGCTCCAGCACGCTGCCCTGCGCGCCGGTCTCACCGATCACCGACACCCGGTTCCCGAGGTTGCGTGCGGCCCCGGTCGTCGCGGTGATCGTCGCGGTGGCACCGGATGCGAAGGTGACCACGGCGGAAGCGGTGTCCTCGGAGTCGATGCGGCTGCCGTCGAAGCGGTCGAGACGGTTCCCGCCACCGCCACCGGCTCACCCATCAGCCAGCACAGCATGTCGATCTGGTGGATCGCCTGCGTCATCAGCACGCCGTCGCATCGTCCCGCCGCCGCGCCGGTGCCCGCCGTGTCGCGGGGGGCGAAGTAGTCGGCCGGCCTGTGCAGCGCAGCGGTGACCTCGCCCAGCACGGGCGCCCCGATGCGGCCGTCCGCGATCGCCGCGTGCAGCCGCTGCGCGGCGGGCCACAGTCTGCGCTGGAACATCACGCCGAACGTGACACCGGCGGCGTCGGTCGCTGCGATCATCCGGTCGGCGGCCGCAAGGTCCACCGCGATCGGCTTCTCGCACAGCACGTGCAGCCCCGCGGCGGCGGCCGCGACGACCACCTCCTCGTGCGCCGGGTGCGGCGTGCAGACGCTCACCGCGTCCAGTCCGAGTGCGAGCAACTCGTCGAGACCGCCCACGGCGGCGGCGATTTCGCGCTCTGCCGCTAAGGCACGGGCGCGTGCGATGTCCGCGTCGCAGCAGGCGGCTACGGTGGCGCCCGCGGCCGCGAAGGCGCGGGCGTGGTTCCCGGCGATCCGGCCGCACCCGACGATCCCGACCCGCAGCGGTGTGCTCATTCTCGTGCCTCCTGTGTGCTTCGGTGCGCTGCGGCGTGGATGCGTCCCGCGGCCTCGATGGCGGTGGTGATCGCGGCGTGGATCGAGCCGCCGTCGCCGCTCGCGTCGCCCACGGCGTGCACCCCGAGCGGTGGCTCGAGGGTCCGCAGCGCGTTCTGGAGCTCCGTCCGAGGCGTGATGCCCTGCGAGACCAGCAGTTCGCCGCCGCCCGGGATCCAGCGCTCCGGGGCGCCGGGATCGAGGGGCCGGATCCGCACACGGTGGGCCTCGATCGCCGTGATCACCGACTCGAGGTGCAGTGTCAGGCACGGGTGCGCGAGCAGCCGTGGCACCAGCACGATCTTGCCGCGCCGGCCCACGTCGTGGGCGATGCCGGGCTGTGGACCGATCATCGTGACCCGTGTGCCCGCCGCGAGCAGTGCGTCGGCGACTGCGGCCGCCTCGCGGTCCGCGCCGAACATCGTGATCTCTTCCGGTGCAGGTGATTCCGTGCGGAGGAAGTCGCGCACGTCCCGTACCCGGCGGGTGTCGCTGCCGGGCAGTGCGGGTTCCGGGCCCCGGCCGCCCGTCGCGAGGACCACGGCGTCCCAGCCCGGGCCCAGTGCGGCCGCGGGGGCGGCGAGGTCGACGTCGATCCCGGTGTGGCATACCACGTTCAGGTCGACGAGTTCCATGGCGTACCAGTCGACGATGCGGTGGTACTCGGGGTACTCGGGTAGACGCGCTGCCAGGGCGAGATCGCCTCCCGGGTAACGCCGTTCGTCGAACAGCTCCACGGCGTGGCCCAGCCGCGCCAGCTCGCGCGCGGCGGCCAGTCCCCCCGGCCCGCCGCCGACGACGGCGACCCGCACGCTCCCGCCAG
>NZ_BAABFR010000159.1:0-7629 GCF_039541155.1 Tsukamurella soli | reverse complement strand
AGTGGTTGTCTTCCTAAGACCGCTTGGCCTCCGACTTCTCGCATGGCCCGCCCCGCCGTCCGTCCGCACCGAGCGGCGGCGCCCCGAGGACGCTGCGATGCTCGTGGTGGGGGCGTCGGCGGGCCTCGGCCTGGGCCGGGCGCTGACGGTGCCGTTCGACCTGGTCGGGTCGCTGCGGGTCGCCGCGCTGCCGGTCAGCCTCGTGCTAGGCGTGGCGCTGGCCCTGTGGCTGGTGCGGGTCCGCCGCCGTGCCGCCGCGCGGAACCAGGCCCGGGCGTGGGCGATCGAGGCGGTGACGGCATGTCGGCAGCGCGTGGAACACGAGATCGCCGCGGCGCTGGTGGCGGCCGAGGCGGCCGCCGGACTGGCGCTCGTCCGGGAGATGGACAGGAGATCGGGAACCGTTCGGGCACCTGATGCGTCCAATTGATGTGAGCGACGGATTCGGCGCATTCCCCGCGGACCCGTTCGGGACCGGCGGCGACCCGTTCGGCGCGGACCTGTTCGCCGACGCTCTGTTCGTCGACGCGGACGCGGCGTCCGGCCCGGGCGGCGACGGGTTGTGGGTGAGCGTGGGCGAGGGCTGGTTCGACGTGGGCGCCGCCGGCGGCGACGGCGTGGTCGACGCCGACGGTGACGGGCGGTGCGACACGGCCACGGTGACCAGCGTTGACGGGCTCGCGGTGTTCAGCGATCTCGACGCCGACGGCGTCGCCGACGTGTATCACCACGTGCACACGGACGGGCGATTCGAGACCTGGACCTACGACGCCGCGGAGGGGTGGAGTCTACTCGACAGGGGAGACCTCTGATGATTCTTCGGTAACGTGTGATATCCCACGTCGAGTGCTTCGACGTGGCCTGATGTGTGACACTGGACAGGTCGAGATCGGAACAACAAACGACGCGACCGGGCTCATCGTGGAGCCGGGCGAGGGCGGCTTCGGCGCGTCTCGCCGGCCTGCAGTGACCGGATAGGCGCTCAGGGAGAGATTTAGATGACGTCAGCAACCATTCCCGGCCTGGACAGGGACTCGATCCCCACCAAGCATGCGAAGCTCATCGAGTGGGTGCGGGAGGTGGCTGAGCTCACGCAGCCCGACCGAGTCGAGTGGTCGGACGGGTCCGATGCCGAGTGGGACCGTCTGAGCAGTGAGCTCGTCGATGCTGGCACCTTCACGCGCCTCAATCCGGCGAAGAAGCCCAACTCGTTCCTGGCGCTCTCCGACCCGGCCGACGTCGCACGTGTCGAGTCCCGCACCTACATCTGCTCCGAGAAGAAGGAGGACGCGGGCCCGACCAACAACTGGGTGCGTCCCGCGGAGATGAAGGCGACGATGACCGAGCTGTACCGCGGCTCCATGCGCGGTCGCACCATGTACGTCATCCCCTTCTGCATGGGCCCGCTCGGCGCCGAGGACCCCAAGCTGGGCGTCGAGATCACCGACAGCGGCTACGTCGTGCTGTCGATGAAGATCATGACCCGCATGGGCACCGCCGTGCTGGAGAAGCTCGGCGACGACGGCTTCTTCGTCAAGGGGTTGCACTCCGTGGGTGCCCCGCTCGAGCCGGGTGAGGCCGACGTGCCGTGGCCCTGCAGCACGACCAAGTACATCACTCAGTTCCCCGAGACCCGCGAGATCTGGTCGTACGGCAGTGGCTACGGCGGCAACGCGCTGCTCGGCAAGAAGTGTTACGCCCTACGCATCGCCTCGGCCATGGCGCACGACGAGGGCTGGCTGGCCGAGCACATGCTGATCCTCAAGCTGATCAGCCCGGAGGACAAGGTCTACTACATCGCGGCCGCCTTCCCTTCCGCCTGCGGCAAGACCAACCTCGCGATGATCCAGCCCACTCTGCCCGGCTGGCGCGCTGAGACGGTGGGCGACGACATCGCGTGGATGCGTTTCGGTGAGGACGGCCGCCTGTACGCGGTCAACCCGGAGTTCGGCTTCTTCGGCGTCGCGCCGGGCACGTCGACCGGCTCGAACCCCAACGCGATGAAGACCATCGAGGCCGGCAACACCATCTTCACCAACGTCGCCAAGACCGACAACGGTGACGTGTGGTGGGAGGGCATGTCCGCCGCCCCGCAGCACCTCACCGACTGGCGCGGCAACGACTGGGAGTCGTCTGCGGCCGAGGGGGAGGACGGCACGATGACCGTCGCCGCCCACCCGAACTCCCGCTACACGGTGCCGCTCGCGCAGTGCCCGTCGATCGCCCCCGAGTGGGACGACCCGCAGGGCGTGCCGATCTCGGCGATCCTGTTCGGCGGCCGCCGCAAGACGACGGTGCCGCTGGTCACCGAGGCGCGCGATTGGAAGCACGGCGTGTTCATGGGCGCCACCGTCGGCTCCGAGCAGACGGCGGCCGCGGAGGGCAAGGTGGGCACCGTCCGGCGCGACCCGATGGCGATGCTGCCGTTCCTGGGGTACAACGTGGGCGACTACTTCGAGCACTGGCTGACGCTGGGCAAGCAGGCCGACGAGTCGAAGCTGCCCAAGGTGTTCTACGTCAACTGGTTCCGCCGGGGCGCCGACAAGCGCTTCCTGTGGCCCGGATTCGGCGAGAACAGCCGTGTGCTCAAGTGGATCGTGGAGCGCGTCGAGGGCACCGCTGAGGGGGTCGAGACGCCGATCGGCACCGTTGCGACGCCTGAGGCGCTCGATCTCGACGGCCTCGAGACCCCGGCTGAGGACGTGGCCGAGGCCCTGGCCGTGAACGTCGACGAGTGGCGCGGTGAGATCCCGTCGATCGAGGAGTGGTTCTCGTTCGTCGGCGACAAGCTGCCCGGGGGTCTGCAGGACGAGCTGGACGCGCTCAAGCAGCGCCTCGGCTGATCACCCTCTCTCGAGGTCACTACCAGCGGTTTGTTGCCGAACCGTTATTGAGTGCCGGGAATCTTCATCTGTGGTTCGATGTTCTTATCTGTCGTGTGGTGTTCGCTGACCGGACGCCGGACGGAGGAGGGGCATCGTGAGGAGTGACGACAGGGAGCGTGCGAGAGACCTCGTGCGCGGCACCGAGCAGGACCCGCTGGCGCCGTTCGTGCTGCGCCCGGAGAAGGAGTACGTCTTCTCGCCCGACGGGCACGCTGCCATCGGGTACGCGCGCCGGCTCGGCGTGCTGGTCGCGGGCGGCGACCCGGTCGGCGAGCCCGACTCCTGGCCCGCCGCGATGGACGAGTTCGCCGCGCAGGCCGGCCGCGGACGGTTCCGCCACCCCATCGCCGTCCTCGGCGCCGGGGAGCGCGCCAAGCCGATGTGGGAGCGGCACGGGCTGCGGGGTATCGCGATCGGCCGCGACGTCGTGATCTCGACCGGCGACTTCGACTTGGTCGGGCGCAAGTTCCGCAACGTCCGCCAGGGTATCCAGCGGTCCCGGAACTCGGGCGTCACCGTCTCGATCTGGCGCGAGGGCGAACTGCCGGCCGACGTGCTGGCCGCGTTGCGTGGGATGGAGCGCCGGCTCGGCCGCGACCCGTCCCGTGGGTTCTCGATGATCCTGGGCCGCATGTTCGACGGGTCCGCGCCGGACGCGGTGGTCGCGGTCGCGTTCGCGCCCGGTACCGGGAGCGGGGTGGACGGTGCGCGCGGTCGCGTCATCGGCGCCCACCGCTACCTGCCGGCCGGGCCGGACCTGTCGCTCGACCTGCCGCTACGCGACCACGGCGCGGGCAACGGTGTCGACGAGCGCCTCACCGCGGAGGTGGTCGCGTGGGGCAGGCAGAACGGCGTCAAGCGGGTGTCGCTGGCGTTCGCGCCGTTCCCGGACCTGTTCGCGGTGAAGGAGGGGTCGCTCCCGGTGCGGGCGGCACAGCGTGCCGCGCACGTCTTCGATCCGATGATCCACGTCGAGCGCCTGTACCGGTACCTGCGCAAGTTCCACGCTTTCGGGCAGCAGCGGTACGTGATGCTGCGGCCCGCGCAGATCCTGTGGGCGGCGGCCGCGTTCATCCTGCTCGAGCTCGGCAGTTACGGCCGGCGCGCCCGGCGCGGCTGAGCACACGTGCGACCCGGCAGCCGGGGTTCATGGCGAGGTCCGGGCCGCCCGGCGTAACTTCGTCTACATGGATCCCCAGACCATCGACGCCGAGTACAGCAAGCTGCAGGGACAGGCGCAGAACACGTCCAACCTCATCCAGAGCCTCGGCAACAAGCTGAACGCCGCCGCCGCGGCGGGCGACCAGAACGCCCGGGAATGGCAACTCGACCTGCGCGAGTTGGCGCTGGCCGTGCAGTCCGAGGAGGTGCAGGCACAGTCCCTGCTGACTGCGATCCACTCGATGGTGGACACGCACGTGCAGCAGGCCCAGTCCGGCTTCCAGCAGCCGCTGCAGCCGCAGTACCAGCAGCCCCAGTACGCCCAGCCTCAGTACACCCAGCCGCAGTACCAGCAACCGCAGTACGCCCAGCCGCAGTACGTGCAGCAGCCCCAGGGCGGCATGCTGCGCCGGTTCCTGGGCGGTGGGTTCGGCAGTGCCATCGCGTCGGGCGCCGGCTTCGCCATCGGCGACGACATCATCAACGACATCTTCTGACCGGCCGAATCCGGCCGGTCACTCGTCGTCGGCGAGAATTCCGTCCAGCATCGCGCGCAGGTAATCGGTCGCCTTGTCCGGGCGCATCCGGGCCGAGTAGCCGATGCCGCAGAGAAGGAGCAGGAGATCGGTCGCGTCCAGACCCGGGCGAAGCGACCCTGCGGACGACTGGACGAGTCGGTCGAACGCCGCGGCCAACTCGTCGCGCAGTGCCGCCGTCTCCGAGCGCTCGAGCGTCGGGGCTGTGGTGATCGTCGCGAACGCCTCGTCCGCGGCGTACAGGGCCAGGGCGTGCGCCATGAACTCGCGCAATGCGGCGACCGGGTCGCGGAGTCGGGTGACGCGTGCCGCGAGTGCGATCAGGTCGGCGAACTGGTGCTCGACCAATCCCTCGCGCAGCGCTTGCGCCGAGGCGAAGTGGCGGTAGACGGTGCCGACTCCGACGTTCGCGCGGTGTGCCACCGCGTTCAACTGCAGAGGCTCCCCGGAGTCGCGCACCTCTCGGGCCACGGCGAGGATCCGATCCCGGTTGCGCGCTGCGTCCTTGCGCAGCCCCCGGGGCTGCGCCGCTGGTTCGGTACGTGCCACCCCTCGAGGATAGAGGCCGAGTCACGCAACCCATAAGTGGATTATTCATCCGTTTGTGATTAGTGTGGCGTTCATGAACCGCGTGAGTATCGACGTCGCCAGCCGGCGGCGCACCTTCTTCCACCTCACTCCGAACGTCCCGAGGGACACAGCGCCGCTGCTGCTCGCCCTGCATGGCACGACCCAGAACGGGCGGCAGATGCAGCGCTTCAGCGGAGGCACGCTCGTGGCTCTGGCCGAGCGCATCGGAGCCGACCTGGTCTGTCTCAACGGCTATCACCGAGCCTGGAACGACGGACGTACGACCAAGTACTCGGCGGCGCAGCGACGCACCGTGGACGACACGGCGTTCGTGCAGGCGGTCGTCGCCCGGTTCGAGCGTCCGGCGCTGGCGATCGGGTACTCGAACGGCGGCCAGCTTGTGCACCGGATGCTGCGGGAGATTCCCGGGACCTTCGTTGGTGCCACGATCGTCGCCGCCGGTCTGCCCGTCGACGACGATTACGAATTCGCCGGCGTCGCCCCGGACTCCATTCCTCTGCTGATGTTCCACGGCACGGGTGACCCGGTCGTCCCCTACGGGGGTGGCGCGACCAGAATGCTGGGCCGCACCCGTGGTGAGGTGCGGTCTGCGCTCGATACCGCAGCCACATATGCCACCGGCGAGCCCGTGGTCAGCAGTACCGGGACGATCGAGCGACGCGACTGGGCGGGCGTCCGCCTGGTCACGCAGATCGGAGCCGGCCACGTGATCCCGAACCGGAAGACGGCACCGACACCCTGGCTCATCGGCCCGTCCCACCACGACCTGGACACCGGCGAGGAGATCCGCGCCTTCTTCGGCCTCTAGAGGCTAGAAGCCGCGGGTAGCGCCGTCCGATACCTGCGCCCCCGCAACGGTGTCGAGCGCGCCGGCGACGTCGGCGGCCTCGATCCGCATCAGGTCCGCCTCGCCGACGGCTGCCAGATCTCCTGCGGAGAGGCGCATCTCGCGCTCCTCCTCGGCGGCCTCGACCAGATTGCGCACGAATCGGCCGTTGCCGAGCGCGTCGATCCGGTCGCGGAGGCCGCCGCACGCGTCCTCCAGCAGTGCGGCGGCGTCGGCCGACAGCACCGAGTCGCGTGCGCGTGCAATGGCTTCCGCGATCTCCGCGAGCTCGGTGGGGGAGTACGACGGGAATCGGACCCGGCGTGCGAACCGCGATGCCAGCCCCTCGTTCGCATCCAGGAACCGGTCGATCTCGGCGTCGTATCCGGCAATGATCACCACGAGGCGGTCGCGGTCGTTCTCCATCCGCGCGAGCAGCGTGTCGAGCGCCTCGCGGCCGAACGCGTCGCCGCCCGAGAGGCCCTCCTGCACAAGCGTGTACGCCTCGTCGATGAACAGGACACCGTCCAGCGCGCGGTCGATCAGAGCCCCGGTCTTGAGGGCCGTGGACCCCAGGTGCTGCCCCACGAAGTCGCGGCGCGTCGCCTCGACGACGGTGTCGGTCGCGAGCAGCCCGAGCGCGCGGTACATCCGCGCGACGATCCGCGCCACCGTCGTCTTTCCCGTGCCGGGCGGTCCGGTGAATGCGAGGTGCAGCGAGCGCGGAGCGCTGGTCAGGCCCCGCGCGGCACGTATCTGTGCGAGCTGCGCGGCCGTCTTCAGCCGCGTCACCTGGGCCTTGACCTCCGTCAGGCCCACCTGCCGGTCGAGCTCCGCCTCGGCGGCGGCCAGCCCGGCGCCGTCGTCGTCGCCCGACGGTGGTGGCGCCGCCGGGTCCCACGGGTCGGCACGGGCGGCGATCTGTTCTGCGGTGGTGAGCATCAGGCGGTAACCGGGGTCGGTGAGCGCGGCGGCCGCCGCGGGCAGCGCGGATGCCGCATACACCCGCTCCAGCAACTCCCGCGCGCCGGCCTCGTCGCCCTGTTCGCGCAGTACCAGGGCCCGGCAGAACCGTGCAGCCGCCGCTGCGCCCGGGACGGGCCCGTCCTCGGCGATCAGCAGCAGACGCGTCGCCTCCGTGAAGTGGCCGAGCTGCGCCGCGGCGGAGCCGGCGAGTGTATGCGCCGCCGCGGCGAGGTAGTCGTCACCCCAACCGTCTGGGCCGCACCCGTCGGCGTCGCCGAGCGCGGTGAGGACGTCCGGCCACCGTCGGGCGGTGAAGTGCAGGATCCCGCGGACGTACCGCTCGACCGGGAGTGATGCCCCTCCGATGCGGCCGTTCCCGGCTGCATCGAGGATGCGTTCCGCGTCGGCGGGGGCTCCGTCCGCGATCAGCCGCGCGGCGTAGGCCACACGCGCGGTAGCGGCGTCGCGCAGCGGGTAGTCGACGTGCATGCCGGTGGGGAACGTGGCGCTCAGGGCGGGTGGCGCGAGCCCGATCCGACGCTGCATCCGCCCGATCGACGCAGCGGTACGGTTCAGCGCGCCCAGGACCTCGGCGGTGAGCTCACCCGCGGCGGCCCGGCCCAGCCATGCGTCCCGGGCGGCCGCGGGTGAGCTCACCGCCGAG
>NZ_BAABFR010000158.1:0-7766 GCF_039541155.1 Tsukamurella soli | reverse complement strand
GAGCTCGCCCGCCGAGCCGAGGCGGCGCAGGCGGCAGACGTCGCCGGGTTCGGGGCGCGGCTGGCGGAGGCGCGTCGGCGTGAAGCGCTGGCCACGCGGGACGAAGTCGAGGCGCGGAAGGGGCTGGCGCACACCGAGGGTGAGCTGTCCTCCTACCGTTCCGAGGGACGCCGCGACACGCTCGACGACGCGGCCCGCGAACTGGCGCGGGCCGAGGAGCAACTGGCGATCGTCCATGCTCGTGCGCGGGCGGCAGACCTGTTGCACCGCACGCTCACCGAGCACCGTGACGCCGAGCGGGCCCGAGTGCAGGGGCCGTTCCAGGCGGCGCTCGAGGATCTGGGACGGGCGGTGTTCGGTGACCAGCTGACGGTGACCGTGGCCGACGACCTGACCATCGCGTCGCGCACGGTCGACGGTGTCACGGTGCCGTTCGCCTCGCTGTCGGGTGGTGCACAGGAGCAGCTCGGGATACTCAGTCGCCTCGCGTGCGCGCGCCTCGTGGACCCTGTCGACGGTGCGCCCGTACTCATCGACGACGCGCTGGGACACAGCGACAGCGGGCGGCTGGCTGCGATGAGCGGCGCGCTGCTCGCCGCCGCGCGCGACGCGCAGGTGATCGTGTTCAGTTGCAACGCAACGCGGTTCGACGGTCTCCGCGGCGCGAGCGGGGTAACCGAGATCGTCCTGGAGTGACGAGGGAGGTGAGCGTGGCCACCTACACGGCGATCGGGACGGGCGTGGTGGCCCGGGCGGCCGGCACGGTGACCTGGTCGCCTACTTCGTCGCTGCAGCCAACATGGTGTCGGCGACCTTCTGTGCCGTGCCTGTGGCGCCGTACCCGCACTGTGTGACGCTGACGGCGACGTTGTCGGCGACCTCGTACGCCGCGGTGCACTTCCAGTTGATGGACGGGCTCGACTGCGTCTGGGTCCACACCACGACGCCTGGCTTCGGGGTGGTGTTGCCGGTCACGGTCCACATGTAGATCTGGTTGTCCGAGCCGGTCTCGCTGTAGAGCCGGCAGTTCTGAACCGAGTTCGTCACCGCGGTGAGGGACGCGTTCGCCGCGTCGACCGTGGGGAACACGGCCGCACCGGCCAGGATCAGCGCGTTGAAGTTCGCGTCGCCTGTGTCGGTGTATCGCTGCGTCGCCGACGCCGTTGCCGTACCCCACGACGACTGCGACCGCGGCACGTCCGTGAGCGCGCACTGCGGGTCCGACGTGACCGAGTCGTCGATCACCGTGGTGATCTGGTCGCCCACGGCCTTGACCGTCTGCAGAGTGTCGGTCTGGATCTGGTCCACCGTGGGCAACAGGGTCGACGGCATCACTTGGAGCAGCTTGGGCGCCGGCGGCGGTGCCGACGTCGACGCGGCCACCGGTTTCCCGCCGCCGCCGGGTTTGGCGAGCACCACCACGACCACGACCGCCACCACCACGACCAGCACGATGCCGCCCGCGATCGCGGCGATCAGCCCGGTGCGTCGCCCCTTCTGTCCGCCTGGGCCGACCGGACCCCCTGGGCCCACCGGACCCCCTGGGCCCACCGGACCAACGGGGCCGCCCGGTGCGCCAGGGTACTGCTGCGGGAGGTAGCCGGCCTGCGGATATCCAGGCTGCCCATATCCTGCCTGTCCGTATCCGGGCTGCTGGGCGCCTGCGGGCGGTAATCCCCCACTGGCCTGCTGGTAGTCACCCGACTGATGGCCGCCCGGTGTGCCCGGGGTCTGGGGCCCGGACGGCCAGTTGCCTGGGGTCTGTGGCTCGGACGGCCATGTGGCCGGGGTCTGGGGCCCGGACGGCCACGCGGCGGGTGCCTGTGGCCCGGATGGCCACGTGCCTGGGGTCTGGGGCCCGGACGGCCAGTTGCCCGCCGCCTGCGGCCCGGAGGGCTGAGGGCCGGCGGGCGAGGTCCCCGGCGCCTGGGGAGCCGACGGGTCGGCGCCGTCGTCTCGTTCGCCGGGCCGGGCCGCCGCCGGCCGTGCCCACGTCTCGCCGTACTCGGGGTCGTTGCTCACGCCACCCACCTCCTGAGGTCAAGTGTGAATGTAGAGCAGGCGCCTTGTCGTCTGGTTACCACCGGCTTGGTGCCACCGCGTCCGCTACTGCGGCGCGCCGGCACCCTCCCGCAGTCTGAACTTCAGCACCTTCCCCGCCGGATTGCGGGGAAGCAGGTCCACGATCCGCAGGTGCTGCGGCAGCTTGAACGGCGCGAGCGAAGCCGCCGCGAACGTGCGGAGCTCCTCGAGCGTCACCGTCGCCCCCGGCTTCAGCGCGGCGATCGCCGTGACCGCCTCGCCCCACTTCTCGTCGGGCGTCCCGATCACCGCGACCTCGGCGATCGCCGGGTGCCGGTACAGGACGGACTCCACCTCGGCGGGGTACACGTTCTCGCCGCCGCTGATCACCATGTCCTTGACGCGGTCCACCACGGTCACGTAGCCGTCCTCGTCGGCCTGGCCCACGTCGCCGGTATGGAACCAGCCGTCCGTGTCGATCGCGGCGGCCGTGGCGTCCGGGTTGTGCCAGTAACCCGCCGTCACCTGCGGCCCGCGCACGCACACCTCGCCACGCTCGCCGGCGACGACGGGCACGCCGTCGGGATCCAGCAGCGCCACGTCCGACAGCGGCAGCACCTGGTGCCCGGCCGCGCCGACCTTGAGCGCGGTCTCGTCGGTGCGCATCACCAGCGCCAGCGGCGCGGTCTCGGTGAGCCCGTAACCCTGCGAGAACGGTATGCCCCGACCGTTGTACAGCGTGATCAGCGATTCCGGTACGGGCGCACCACCGCACGTGAACGCGCGGATCGACGACAGGTCCGCGTCGGCGAAGCCCGGCACCTGACTCATGAACAGGAACATCGCGGGAACGCCGAACATCGTTGTCACGCGGTACTTCTCGATCAATGCCAGCACGCCGCTGGGGTCGAATGCCGGCATGATCACCAGCTCGCCGCCCTTCTGCAGGGTCAGCAGTGTGGTCACGTTGAGGCCGCCGATGTGGAACATCGGGGCGCACACGAGGCTCACGTCGGTTGACATCGTGTCCAGAGCGAGCAGAGCGTTCACGTTGTTCCAGAACAGGTTTCCGTGTGTGAGCATCGCACCCTTGGGGCGCCCGGTGGTGCCGGAGGTGTACATGATCACCGCGACGTCCTCGGCCGCCGGGTGCACGGGCTCGGCCTGCGGCGCACGGGCCGCGATCAGCGTGTCGACGTGCTCCCAGCCCGCCACGGCCTCCAGCGCGATCGCGCGCGTCAGGCCCGACGGTGCCCGCACGGGCTCGACGGTGGCGGCGCGGTCGCCGTCGGCGATCAGCGTGTGGATCCCCGCGTCGGCGATGATGTACTCGAACTCCGGTGCGGTGAGCCGGAAGTTGAGCGGGACGAAGATCCCGCCCACCCGGCTCGTGGCGAACAGGGTGGTGAGGAAGTCGGGGTGGTTGAAGCCGACGTAGCCCACCCGTGTGCCCGGCGTGACACCGCCCGCCGCCAGCTCGGCGGCCAGGCGGTCGATGCGGTCGAGGAACTCGCCGTATGTCCAGGTGGTGTCGCCGAAGGTGACCGCGCGATGGTTGCGGCTCGACGCGGCTCGGCGGCCGATCCACGATCCGATGTCCATCGGGACGGTGACGGGGGCGGCCGGGGTCACGGGCATCGGCATTCCATTCTCGTCGGGCGAGGAGGTCGTCACGATTCTGACCGCCGGTGCACGATCGCGTATCCGGATTCGCCGGATGCCCAGGTTCCCCTAACGCTGCTCGGCGCGGTCCTTCAGCTGCCGCAGGCCCTTCTCGAAGCCGCGTCCGGTGATCGTGTCCATCGGCATCACACGGTGTATCACTCCCATGACCCCGGTGGTGGTGCCCGTCATGGTCCACGTGACGTGGGTGCCGGCACCGTCGGGCTCGAGCGTCAGCCGCACGCGGTTGGTCGCGGCGAACGGCTTGCTGAACGCGAGCTCGATGTCGACGGTCTCGTCCGGCGCCGCGGCGGTGATGGTCATTCGGCCCGCCCCGGCCTTGCGGTTGCCGCTCCACTCGTACCAGGAGCCGACGCCTTCGGCGGGGTCGGTCGAGTAGTCGCGGTGCAGGTTCGGGTCGAGGCCCTCCCAGGGGGACCAGTGTCGCCACTGGTGGAAGTCGTCGATCAGGCCGAACACGGTGGACGGCGGGGCGGCGATGTTGATGTCACGGGAGATCTCGAAGTCGGGCATGCGGCCAGACTAGATCGGGCCGTGGTCAGGGCATCCGAAGCGCCGCCGGAGTAGCGTCGGCCACGCCATGAACGACGAGCACCTGAGACTCTGTTCGAGTGCCGAGTGGGCCGAGACCGTGCGCACGTGGATCATCCCGTGGGTCCTCGACGGCGTCGACCTGGGGGAGGACGTCCTCGAGGTCGGCCCGGGCCCGGGCTCGACCACGGATGTCCTGCGCACATCGGTGCCCAGACTGACCGCGGTCGAGATCGACGCCGAACTGGCCGACGCCCTGGCGGCCCGGCTGGCGGGGACGAACGTCGAGGTGCTCTGCGCCGACGCCACCGCGACAGGGCTGCCCGAGGGCCGGTTCTCCGGTGCGGCGTGTCTGTCGATGCTCCATCACATTCCCGGCGTCGACAGTCAGGATCGGCTGTTGGCCGAGGTCGCTCGCGTGCTGCGCGACGGCGGAGTGCTGGTGGGCGAGGACAGTCTCGACAGCCCCGAGTCGCGTGCGCTGCACGTCGACGACACCTATGTCCCACTCGACCCGGATCGGCTTGCGGACAGGCTGGTCGCCGCAGGTTTCCGCGCGGTCGAGGTCACCACCGACGAGTACGCCGTCCGGTTCCGAGCGAGGAAGCCGCGCCGGTCGGATCATTGACCGCGCCGCCGTTCCGGCATCGCCCCGACTCGCGGGCGCAGCGGTGCGGACGACGCGCTCGGCTTACGATGTCGGGCGACAAGCCACCGCGAGAGGGGATCGATGCCGGACCGTAGGGTCGCCAGCCGGTCGAGCCTCCCCAGGCGCGGCCCCGGCGCCCGCTGGGCTGCGATCCTCGATCGCCGGTCGGGGCTGCTGCTGCTGTTCGCGCTGGTGGTGCTCGTGGCGGCGGGGATGTTCGGGTCGGGTGCCGCGGCTGCGCTGTCCGACGGTGGCACGGACGACCCGGCCAGCCCGTCCGCGCAGGAGACCGTCGCGGAGAAGGCCGTGTTCCACGGGCATTCGATCGATGTGCTGGTCGCCTACTCCAGCCCCACGATGACGGCGACGGATCCGCGGTTCCGCGCCGAGGTCCAGAAGGTGGTGGCCGGCTACACGCCCGGCACCGTCACCTCCACGAGCACCTGGTACCAGACCCACGACCCGGCGATGCTCAGCCACGACAGGCACTCCGTCCTGGTGTTCGTGTCGGTGGCGGGGAACGGCGCGACCGAGCAGTCCCGCGTGTACCGCGAACTCGAGCCGTCGCTGCGCGCCACGCCCCTCGGCACCCGGTTGGCCGGTCCGTTCCCCGTCGGCGCCGAGGCGACCGCCATCACCATGCGGGACCTCACCCGCGCCGAGACGATCTCGGCGCCGCTGGTCCTGGTGCTCGCCGTGCTGATCTTCGGAAGTGTGGTCGCGGCGGCGATGCCGCTCCTGGTGGGCGTCGTGGCGGTGACCGGTGCGATGAGCGCGCTGCGGGTGATCGCGGGGTTCACCGAGGTGTCGTCGCTGTCCATCAACGTGGTGACGCTGCTCGGACTGGGCCTCGCGGTGGACTACGCCCTGTTCGTGGTGAATCGGTTCCGGGAGGAGCTGGATCGCTACGGCGGACGCTACCCGCGGACCGCGGTGCTCGCCGTGACGCTCGAGACGGCCGGACGCACCGTGATGTTCTCGGCGCTCACCGTCGCCGCGGCGCTGAGCTCGCTGCTGGTGTTCCCCCAGGTGCTGCTGAAGTCGATCGCCTACGGCGGGATCGCCGCGGTGCTGATCGCGGCGATCGCGGCGCTGACGGTGCTGCCCGCGGCGCTGTGCCTGCTCGGCCCCCGGATCAACGCGTGGTCGGTCCCCGCGTTCGGTCACCGTCGGCGCGGCGGCCACAGCGGTCCGTCGGGCTGGGAGCGGGTCGCCGGCGCCGTGATGCGCCGGCCCGTCGCGTACGTGGCGGTGGTCGGCGTGGTCCTGGTCGCCATGGGCCTGCCCCTGCTGGGCGTGCGGTGGGCCGGCTCCGACTACCACACACTGCCTCCGTGGGCCGTGTCGTACGGCGACAGCCAGGCGATCGCGGACGACTTCGGCACCGGTGGGGCCACCGCCGACGTCGTGCTGACCGCGGCCGACGGTGACCTCGACGTGGTCGACGCCGCCCGGTATGCCGCGCGGCTGCGGGCCGTCGACGGCGTCGCATCCGTGGACACCGTCGACGCCACCGACGGCGCGGTGATGTTCCAGGTCGGGTGGCCCGACGGGACACAGACCGAGCATTCGCAGGCGTTGGTGCGTGCCCTGCGGGCCGTCCCGCCGCCCGAGGGTGACACGGAGCTCATCGGTGGGCCCACCGCAGAGACGGTCGACATGCTCGATGCGCTGGGGGCGGGGCTGCCGTGGATGGTGACCGTGGTGGTGCTCGTGATGGGGGTGTTGCTGTTCCTGGCGTTCGGGTCGGTGGTCCTGCCGATCAAGGCGGTGGCGATGAGCGCCGTCTCGTTGTTCGCGTCGTTCGGCGTGGTGACCTGGGTGTTCTGCGACGGGCACCTGGAACGGCTGCTCGGATTCAGCTCGACGGGGGCCCTGGACCCCACGGTGCCGATCCTCATGCTCGCCGTCCTGTTCGGGCTGTCGATGGACTACGAGGTGTTCCTGCTGTCGCGGGTGCGGGACGAGTGGCGCGCGACGGGCGACAACACCCGCGCCGTGTCGGTGGGCTTGGCCAAGACCGGCCGGATCATCACGAGCGCCGCGCTGTTGCTCGCCGTTGTGGTGGGTGCGTTCGGGTTGTCCGGGATGGTGTTCGTCAAGATGCTCGGGCTGGGCATGCTGGTCGCGCTGCTGGTCGACGCCACTCTGGTGCGAGCCCTGCTCGTGCCCGCCACGATGAAGCTGCTCGGCGACTGGAACTGGTGGGCGCCCACCCTGCGGTGGCCGGTGCGGACGCGGGTGTCGGCCGCGGGTGCCGCGGAGCCGGTGACGCGGCCCGATGCGATCGTGCGGCCGCTGCGCCGAGCGACGCTGCACGACGTCGACCGCCCGGGGCCCCAGCGGATCGGCCCGCCGCCGGGCCCCTCGGACGCGCCGACGGTGCGGTTGTCCGCCCAGCGTCGACCGTCCAACGGTGCCCCACCCCGGCGCCGGTCCGATCGGTCCCGTCCGCGGAACCGATAGATCCGCGATCGCAGACTGCCAGACTGCCGCGGTGCCGGACCCAGGGGAGGTCCGGTGGACAGCGGACCCTGGGATCTACATCTGAGCGGCACACGGCCACCGATGCAGGGGGTGTGCGCCGCTGAGCCGTAGGTCTCCGGGCGCGCAGCGTCCCCGGCGTGCAGGTCTGCGCCGATCTTCTCGGTCGCGGGCTCAGTCCGGTAGCTGCGGGCTCAGCCGAATCGGCGGTCAGTCGAATCGGAACGCGGCCGGCCCGATGGATCCGCCCGCGGCGTGGGCTGCGCACGCGAGCATGAGCGCTGCGGCTGCGGCGCCCGGGTCGACCACGCCGCGCGCCACCTCGCCCACGTAGGAGGCACGGCCCCGCCGAAGTCGGAGGCCAAGCGGTCTTAGGAAGACAACCACTAGTCCCAAC
>NZ_BAABFR010000157.1:0-7952 GCF_039541155.1 Tsukamurella soli | reverse complement strand
GGACCGGCCACGCCCCCGCCGAGCGCGCCGGCGCCGTCGACCCCCGACGTCCCGGAGGCGCCGCGGCCGGTGTTCGCGTCGTCGTCCCGCGCCGAGCTCGAGGAGCTACGCGCGAGCAACCAGGCGCTCGCAGCGGAGCTCGCGTCCCTGCGGTCCGACTACCGGTCGACGGCGGCGCGCACGCGGCTGTCCAGCACCGGCACCAGCGATCCGACCAGGTTCGAGATCGACGGGCGGCTCGAGGGCCCCGGCGGCCCGCTCGGCCGCGCCGGCCGGCTACAGACGCCGCACGGTGAGATCGCCACGCCCGCATTCATCCCCGTCGGGACCAAGGCGACCGTGAAGACGGTGATCCCCGAACTCGTGCGGGAGCTGGGGGCGCAGGCGGTGCTCGCCAACGCGTATCACCTGTACCTGCAGCCGGGAGCCGAGATCGTGGAGGAGGCGGGCGGCCTCGGCCGGTTCATGAACTGGGACGGGCCCACGTTCACGGATTCCGGTGGCTTCCAGGTGATGTCGCTGGGTTCCGGGTTCAAGAAGGTCATCGATATGGACGGCAAGTCCACGCCCGACGACAACGGCGTCGCCGAGGGCAAGGAGCGGTTGTCCCGGGTCGACGACGACGGTGTGACCTTCCGGAGCCATCTCGACGGGTCGGAGCACCGGTTCACCCCGGAGGTGTCGATGCAGATCCAGCACCGCCTGGGCGCCGATATCATCTTCGCCTTCGACGAGCTGACCACGCTCATGAACACCCGTGGCTATCAGGAGAAGTCGCTCGAGCGCACGTACCGTTGGGCGCGGCGCTGCCTGTCCGAACACAACTGGCTGACCGCGCAGCGTGGCGACCGCCAGTCGCTGTGGGGTGTGATCCAGGGTGCGCAGTACGAGGATCTGCGCCGCAAGGCGGCTCGCGACCTGCGCGCGCTGGACGACGAGGACGTCGCCGGCGGTGGCCTCGGGTTCGGCGGCTACGGCATCGGTGGGGCGCTCGAGAAGGAGAACCTCGCGACCATCGTCAGGTGGGTCAGCGAAGAGCTCGGTGAGGCGAAACCCAAGCATCTACTGGGGATCTCGGAGCCCGACGATGTGTTCGCGGCCGTCGAGCAGGGCGTCGACACGTTCGACTGCGTCTCGCCGTCACGGGTCGCGCGCAACGGCGCGATCTACTCCCTGGACGGCCGATACAACGTGACCAACGCGCGGTACCGCACCGACTACCGGCCGCTCGACCCCGATACCGAGAACTACACGTCGCAGTACTCGCGGGCCTACATCCATCACCTGTTCAAGGCGAAGGAGCCGCTGGCGGCCACGTTGTGCACGCTGCACAACGAGCAGTTCATCGTGAATCTCGTTGCGCGGATCCGGCAGTCGATCCTCGACGGCAGCTACTGGGACTTCAAGACCGAGTTCCTCGGGCGCTACTACGCGGGCGAGCGCGAACTGGCGCGGTCCACGGACTGACACCGTGGACGATCGGCTGCGCGCGGTACTGGACGGGCTGCACCGCGCGGGGGTGGAGCACGATGCCGTGACCCCGGACCGATCGAACAGGTATCGCAACCTGGAGCCCGACTCGGCGGCGCTGCTCGCGTTGTTGGTACGGGCGTGCGGTGCGCAAAGCCTGCTCGAACTCGGTACGTCCAACGGATACTCGACGCTGTGGTTGGCCGACGCTGCGCGGGACACGGGCGGCTGTCTCGTGACCGTCGACTCCGATGGCGAGCGGAGCGGACAGGCTCGCGACACTCTGACACGCGTGGGACTGGCGCAACTGGTGGACCTACGGATCGCAGACGCCGCCCAGGTGCTTGCCGAGTCGTCCGACGGGCAGTGGGATTTCATCCTGCTCGACGCGGAGCGGCCCGCGTACGCGGGCTACTGGGCCGATCTCGTCCGAGCCCTGCGCGTCGGCGGTCTGCTGGCCGTCGACAACGTGCTGTCCCACGCGGAGCAGGTGGGCGCGTTCCGTGCCGTCGTCGCGTCGGATCCACGTGTGGAGGAGGCGGTGGTTCCGACCGGTGCGGGCGTGCTACTCGTGGTGCGCCGCAGCTAGACCACAGCTGGACCCGCGCCCGCCTACAGATCCGGCAGCGTCCACGGGGTCCGCGGCAGCGCGGCGGGATCGAAGACCGCCAGAATGTCCCGGGGCCGGTCGCCCATGAGCCCGAGGCTCGCGGCCAACTCGGGAACCACTGCCGCGGGCCCGCCCCGCTGCGCCAGCGTCACGGCACCGTCGCGCTTCGCGAGCCGGGCGCCCGTTGGACCCAGCACCATCGGCACATGCGCGTACGCCGGTGGGCGCTGGCCGAGCAGCGTCGCAAGGTACGCCTGCCGAGGGGCGCTGGACAGTAGATCGTCGCCGCGCACCACCTGATCCACCGCCTGGGCCGCGTCGTCGACCACCACCGCGAGGTTGTACGCCCACGTCCCGTCGTTCCGGCGCAGCACGAGATCATCGACGGTGCCGGTGTATTCGCCGTGCAGCACGTCGTGCACGGTGAACTCCGACACCGTCGACCGCAACCGCAGCGCAGCCGGACGTGCGGCCCGCCGCTCGGCGCGTTGCGCCTCGGTCAGGTCGCGGCACGTCCCGGGGTAGGCGCCGTCGGGCGCGTGGGGCGCCGACGGTGCCGAGAGGATCTCCCGGCGTGTGCAGAAGCACTCGTAGGTGTCGAGCGCGGCGACGGCCGCCGAGTAGAGCTCTCCGCGCTCCGACTGCCGGACCACCGGCGGGTCCCAGTCGATGCCGATCGCCGCGAGATCGGCCAGCTGGCGCGCCTCGGCCCCGGCCCGCACCCGGTCGAGATCCTCGACGCGCAGCAGGAACTCGCGCCCTGTCGAGCGGGCGAACAGCCACGCGAGCAGTGCGGTCCGCAGATTGCCCACGTGCAGGTCGCCCGACGGGCTGGGCGCGAATCGTCCGGCAGGCACCGCGTCAGCCTACTGCGGTCTCGAACGGCGCTATGGTTGGCGGCGTGGACCTGCCCGTCACGCCTCCTGTCGAACCGATGCTCGCCAAGCCCGCGAAGGCGGTGCCGGCCGGCCATTCGCACGAGCCGAAGTGGGACGGCTTCCGCGCGTTGGTGTTCCGCGACGGCGACGAGGTGTACATCGGATCGCGCAGCGGTAAGGAGCTCGGTCGGTACTTCCCCGAGGTGGTCTCGGCGGTGCGCGAGGAGCTTCCGGAGCGGTGCGTGCTGGACGGCGAGATCGCCGTCCCCGTGTTCCGCGAGGGGCGTAGGCGGTTGGACTGGGAGAGCCTGTCGCAGCGGATCCACCCGGCGCAGTCGCGGATCGACAGGCTCGCGGCCGAGACCCCGGCGATGTTCATCGGGTTCGACGCGCTCGCGGTGGGGGACGTCTCGCTGATGGCACAGCCCTTCCGCCGGCGTCGCGAGGTGCTCACGACGGCGTACGCGGGGACCGGCACGTGCCGGATCAGCCGGGTCACCGAGGACCCGGCCGTCGCCGCGGACTGGTTCGCGCGCTTCGAGGGAGCCGGGCTCGACGGCGTGATCTCGAAACCCCCGGGTGGTGCCTACCTACCCGGAAAGCGGGAGATGGTGAAGGTCAAGCACGCTCGCACCGCGGAGGCGGTGGTGTTGGGTTTCCGGCCGCACAAGTCGCAACCGAACGCCATCGGCTCGATGCTCCTCGGCCTGTATCGCGACGGGCAGCTCGCGCCGATCGGCGGCATCGGCGCGTTCACGACCGCCAAGCGCGCGGAGTACTTCGAGCTCCTGGGGGCCATGCGCACCGCGGACTCCGTCGCCGGAGAACCGAACCGGTGGAGCAGCCCGGACAAGACGGGGGAGTGGGTGCCGGTGCGGCCGGAGCTCGTCGTGG
Source organism: Tsukamurella soli (assembly GCF_039541155.1). NCBI lineage: Bacteria > Bacillati > Actinomycetota > Actinomycetes > Mycobacteriales > Tsukamurellaceae > Tsukamurella > Tsukamurella soli. The sequence goes on along the minus strand of NZ_BAABFR010000157.1, from coordinate 4,100 downwards.
AGTTCGACTACGACCAGATGGAGGGTACGAGGCTGCGGCACACCGCGAAGTTCCGCCGCTGGCGCCCCGATCGGGACCCGTCCAGCTGCGGATACGACCAGCTCGAGGTTCCCGTGACCTACGATCTCGACGACGTGCTGACGGTGGGGGCGTGATGGCCAAGCCCACAGCGGCCGAGGTCACCGTGCCGGGACCCGACGGTGCCGAGCGCGCGGTACGCGTCTCCAGCCCCGACCGCGTGATCTACCCGGCCACCGACGCCACTCCCGAGGTCACCAAGCTGATGGTCGCGGAATATGTTGCTGCCGTGGGGGAGCCGATGCTTCGCGTGCTGCGGGACCGGCCCACCACGCTCGAGCGTTGGCCGGGCGGCGTACACCCCGGGATGCGCCTCGCGCAGGGACCCTTCGACAAGGAAGCCGACGGCTTCTATCAGAAGCGGATCATGAAGGGTGCACCCGACTACGCGCGGAGGGCGAAGATAACCTTCCCCTCCGGCCGCACCGCCGACGAGCTGTGCCCGTCCGAGATCGCGGTGCTGGTGTGGTGCGCGCAGATGGGCACCATCGTGTTCCATCCGTGGCCCGTGCGGGTGCCGGAGGTGGACCGCCCGGACGAGTTGCGGATCGACCTGGATCCCCAACCGGGAACCGGATTCTCGGACGCCGTGCGCGTCGCCGGCATCGCCCGCGAATTGCTCGCCGACCTCGAGATGACGGGGTACTGCAAGACCTCGGGCAATCGTGGCGTCCACGTGTACGTGCGGATCGAGCCGCGGTGGGAGTTCCTCGACGCGCGGCACGCCGCGATCGCGTTCGGGCGGGAGCTCGAGAAGCGCGACGACGGCGTGACCACCGCGTGGTGGAAGGAGGAGCGCGGGAGCCGGATCTTCGTGGACTACAACCAGAACTGCCGCGATCGCACGATCGCCGCGGCGTGGTCGTTACGCGCCGTCGCGGGCGCGCCGGTATCGACCCCGCTGACGTGGGAGCAACTCGCCGAGCTGCGGGATCCGCACGCGCTCAATCTGTTCAGCGTGCCGGATCGGGTCGCCGACGGTGACCCGTGGGCCGGCATCGACGACGTGGCGCACTCCATCCAGCCGCTCCTCGACCTGTGGGATCAGCACCCGGTGGAGCTGAACTTCCCGCCGGATCACCCCAAGATGCCGGGCGAGCCGCCCCGCGTGCAGCCGAGCCGGAAGGTCGCCGGGCACTGGGATGCCGACGGGAACCCCGTCCCGCACAGCTGATCCGGGTCACCTGACCGTGCCGCCGGAGGTCGCGGACGTGCTCGTGTGCTGGGACGACGAGCTGGTGTGGCTCGACGAGACGCTGCTCCCCGCGGATGCGCCCGAGCCGGACGAACCGCCGGTGCGAAGCGTGCCGGCGACACCGGCGATGGCGCCGCCCACCCCGTCGACGGCGCCGTGGACCGCCTTGCCGAGGGTGCCGCCGGCGGCGGTCGCACCGGCACGGGCGTGCTGGCCGTCCGAGCCGCCGGCAGTCGACACACTTGCGGTCGCGACACCCGAAGTCGAGACATCCGCGGCCGAAGCGCCTGCGCCCGGGCTGCTCTCGGCTGAAACGTCTCGGGAACCCGTGAGTGGCACCGCTGGTGAGTCGGTGGCGGTGGATGTGGCGGCGACCACCGCGGCCGGCGTCGAGGTCGTCGAACCCCGGATCTCCGTGGAGATGTCGTTCGCCGCGGCCTGGACGCCCTGCGCGGTGGCGGCCGCGAGGTTCGTGCCGAGCGTGATCGGGTCGATCACCGGGACCAGCTGCGCCGGAGTGGCGACACCGTAATCAGTTCGGTCGTAACCGGTCTCGATCAGCACCTGCAGTGCGGGGGAGATCAGATCGACGGCGGGTGTCATCAGGTCGGTGGTGCCCGTGCTGGTGCCGAGGTCGATCAGCGGCTGCAGCAGCGGCAACGTCTTGGCGGGCAGGGTGATGTACTCGGTGTCGCCGGAGATCTGGCAGTTCGTGGACGCGTTGCAGCCCGACTGCGCGGCAGCCACGGCGTCCTCGACCTGCTCGGGAGTGTAGCCGTACGGCGTGGCATCGGCGGCGTCCGTTCCCTTCGGCGCCAGGTACGTGCCGTGGATGTACCAGAACCCGGCGAGCGCGTTGGCGTCGGCGAGGAGGTTGATCGGGTACGTGGGGAAGTCGGAGACGCCGTCGTACTGGAACGCGATGTCGGTGGTGTCGACGGTGTCCGACGTGTCGGTGGGCGTCGGCTCCCCGAATGTCGCGTCGAGGATCGGGACCGTGCCCAGGACGGCCAGCCGCTCGAACAGGCCGCCGTTCGGGCGGTTCGGGTTGGCGATCAGCACGAACGACGTGCCCGCGGGTACGCCGCCGTCGGCGGCCAGCGCGCTCTTGAACTGCGATACCACCGTGGCGCCCTGCGAGTAGCCGAACACCACCACCGAGCCGCCTGGATCGGCGGCGGTGATTGCGCTGTACTGGCCGGTCACGCTCGCGAGGCCGCTCGCCACCGAGTCGTTCCACTTGGCGCCGGACAGTCCACCCCAGCCCGCGAACGGGAACGGCCAGAACTGCGCGACGTACGGCACGCCTATTGCCGTGCAGGCGGTGGCGCAGCCACCCGACGGTGCCACGTAGTAGGCGATCGCGTTGGCCTCGTAGTTCGGGGAGGTGTCCGGGTCGGGTGTGCCCGTACCGGGGACGACGAGGACCGTGGTGGCGCCCGCCACGGCGCCGGCGACCGCTGAGCCGACCGAGAGGGCGACGACACCCAGCAGCGACATGAACATGAGTAGGGCCGGTCGGGCAGTGCGCATCGCTGTCTCCTTACGAGGCATCAGATCCACGAGGTGCATCAGACAACCGTCTGCACATTCGCATATCGGGCGGCGCGACACGCTGAGAACGGAGCGGATCCGACTCGTCGAGGTTCGGGGCGAACCGGCTCGCGAACGGGCTACGGGACACCACGGAGATCTTGCAGGTCGATAGCGTGGACGTGGATCGTCCGCGAGTGCAGCGCACCATCGAGATCGTGGTGTCGCAGTAGCACTCGTCGCACTGCCGCCGCACAGAGAGGGGGGTACGAACCAAACTCACAGCGTCACCGACGATCGGAAATAACAGACAAGTCACCATTCCGGCGCTCCGGCCGCTCGTTCGTCATGGCAAACTGATTAAGACTCACCCTCTACTGAGCTAAGGAAATGATGTGAAACGTCTGCTGACTGGACTCGGGGCGGCCGTCGCTCTTGCCGGTGTCGTCGCCTCTCCGGCCTACGCGGCGCCGCACAAGCCGAAGCCGCACGTGCCGCACGCACCGCATCCCGTCACCCGCGTCGTATCGGTCCTGCCGCCGACCTCCGACTACGTCGAGGCCGCCATTGCGCGCGGCAAGCGGTACCTGGGCACCGATTCCTTCGGGAACTACGGGTGTGAGGACTTCGTCGACGCCGCGTACGGCAAGACCATCTACAACGGCATCCCGCACAACGGCGCCATCGCGTTCTACGACAACCTGGCGGCCAACGGACACGGGCACAGCAGCCTGCCTGCGCCGCGTGGCGCGATGGTGTTCTCCAACGGTGAGGACGGCGGCCACGTCGACATCTCGCTGGGCGACGGCCACTACCTGAGTGGCGGCGTGCAGGGCTTCGGACCGGGTTGGGGTGACGGCTCCAACATCCAGATCCTGCCGTCCGCCAACCTGGGCACGTTCACGGTCGTCGGCTGGGCCTACGCACCGTGGGAGACCCGCACCGTCCCGGTGGTGCCGCGCCGGTAGCGACAACCGCGAGACATGCCCGTGACCTTCGAGGTCGCGGGCATGTGTCGTGGTGAAGGACGCGGAATCGAACTGTGGTGGCCGTGCCGGCATCGCGCTGGAGCGTCAGGTGTCCACCACCGGTGTCTCGACCGATGGTGGTGTGCAGCGACCTGCACTTCAGCACTGGGCGCGTTGCGTGGCGAACTGCCAAACTCCCAGCGCGCCGGAACGTGTCAAGGTCGGTGAGACAATCCGTCATGCGGATTGGATGAGTGCCTGTGGTGTCGGTTCGTTGATCCAGGCCTCGGTCGGTGGTTTCGGTGGGGATGGCTTGCGGTGCCTGA
>NZ_BAABFR010000156.1:0-7975 GCF_039541155.1 Tsukamurella soli | reverse complement strand
GGGCGTTCCTCGCCGGGGCGGGGCCCGCGCTCGGCCGCCTCGCCGACGCCACCGGCGACGTCACCGCGACCACCGCGCTGGGCCGAGGCCTGTTCCCCGAGCAGCGCTACGACCTGGGTGTGACGGGCGGGTTCGGTGCCGCCGGTGCCATGGCCCTGGTCCGCGAGGCCGACGTGGCAGTGGTGTTCGGCGCGTCGCTCAACCAGTTCACGATGCGGTTCGGGCAGCTGTTCGCGCCGGGAACGCAGGTCTTCCAGGTGGACGTCGCCGGCGCCGCCACCCATCCGAACGTCGGGGGATTCGTCCGCGGCGACGCCGCCCTGGTCGCCGACGCACTGGTCGCCGAGCTCGGGGACCCGGCACCGTCGGGCTGGCGTGAGCGCGTCGACATCGACGCCCTCCGCGCCTACGACGCCGGGGACGAGCTCGCGCCCGACGGGCTGCTCGACCCGCGGTCGGCGGCGCGGCGGATCGGCGAGCTGCTGCCCGCACAGCGGGTGGTCGTCTCCGACGGCGGGCACTTCATCGGCTGGGCGAACATGTACTGGCCGGTGGCTTCACCGGACCGGATGATGATGGTGGGCACCGCATATCAGTCGATCGGGCTCGGCTTCCCGAGCGTGGTCGGGGCCGCGCTGGCCCGGCCCGAATCCACCGTGGTGCTGACGACCGGCGACGGTGGCGGGCTGATGGCCCTCGCCGACCTCGAGTCGGCGGTGCGCACGGCCCGCGGGCGCGGCGTGGCGGTGGTGTGGAACGACGCCGCGTACGGCGCCGAGGTGCACGTGTACGGCCGGAAGGGCCTCGTGGAGGGGCCGATGCTGATCCCCCAGGTCGACTTCGCCGCGCTCGCGGCCGCCGTCGGCGCCGAGGGCGTGGTGGTGCGCACCCTGGCCGACCTCGACCGCCTCGCGACCTGGGCGGCCGAGGATCCCGCGACCCGGCCGTTCCTGCTGCTGGACCTGCGGGTCTCGCCGGCCGTCGTCGCGCCGTACCAGCAGGAGATCCTGCGCGCGAACAGCTGAGCGCCGCCGGGAGCGACCGTCACACCGTCGCGACCAGGAACTCCTCGCCGTGCGAGGGCACCAGCCCGTCGGCACGGCCGGCGAAATAGCGCTCGGTCAGTTCCTCTGTGGAAACGTACTGTGCCGCAGCGAATCCGGACTCCCGCGCGAGCGCGAGGATCTGGTCGGGCGAGTAGAAGGATATGAACGGCGTGCCGCTGCGGGCAGCGCCGGCCATCGAGATCTCACGCGCCCGCCGAGCATCACCGACGAGCGCCTCCGTGGACGGCTGGAAAGTCATCGCAAAGCGGGTGCCGGGAGCCAGCGCCGCGATCCGTCGCATCGTCTCTGCCGTCGCCTCCCGGGTCAGGTACATCGACACCCCGAGCGACGCGACCACCGCCGGCGCCGCCGCGTCGAATCCCGCCGCGGCCAGCCGCGCGGGCCAGTCACCGTCGGCCTCGAAGTCGACGGGCACGAATAGTGGCGCCGGCAGCCCCGACTCGGCCAACCGGCGCCGCTTCCACTCCTGCGGCCCGGGCTGGTCCACCTCGAACACCTCGACGGCCGCGGGATGGCGCTGCGCGAACGTGTCCACACCCGCACCGAGCAGCACGTACTGATCGAGCCCGGACCCGAGCACCAGGTCCTCCACGAAGCGCGACCGGGTGGCCACCCAGGTCCGCATCCCGCGCGTGAACCCGGGATCCATGTCGCCACGCTCGCGCCAGCCGTCGGGCGGCGCGATCAGCTCGAGCCCGACGGTGTCGGCCAGCACCGGCGGCGCGTCGAGCTCGGTGTGCAGGGCCCGCCACAGGGCGGTGCGCTCGGCCGTGTTCTCAGGGCCGGTCGATCCGGGCGTGGTCATACCCGCGCCGCCTGCAACGTCCACGCGCGACCGTCGGGGTCGCGTACGACCGCCTCGCGGGTGCCGTAGTGCGTGTCCCCGAACTCCACCCCGGGCCTGGCGTCCTCGTCCGGCACGCGGAGCACCACCTGCGTCTGCGGTTCCTCGTCCGCAGGCACCTCCGCGACGAACAGGTAGGGCCCGCCGCCGGGCGCCCGCAGCTGCCCCGAGCTGTGGTCGGTCTCGAAGTCGAGCACGAAGCCGAGACCGGTGAAGAACCTCGCCGTGGCGCCCCAGTTGTGGGTGGTCAGGAAGACGGCCTCGATCCCCGCCGTGTCCGTCATGTCGCTACCTCTCGTCGTTCGGGTGGTCTGTGGGTGCTGCCAGGTAGGCACGCAAGGCCTCGGCGACCAGCGCCGACAGCGACTGCTCGGTCTCCACGGCACGGAACTTGAGCTGCTTGATCAGATCCACCGGGAGGTACACGTTGAACTGCTTGACCTCGTCACCCACACTAGGATGCTAGCATCCTAGCACGTTTTGATCTATATACCCTAGGGGGGTACCGTATGTAGGAGCGAAGGAGGAAGCATGGAGGCCGTGACCGGACCGAGCCGCGTAGAACTCGACATCGAGGGAATGACGTGCGCATCCTGCGCGAACCGGATCGAGCGCACGCTCAACAAGCTCGACGGGGTCGCCGCAACCGTGAACTTCGCGACAGAGAAGGCGCGCATCGACCTCACGCAGGCCGTCCCTGTCGACGCACTCGTCGACGCCGTCGAGCGCGCGGGATACCGGGCGCACCCGCCGCAGGCCGCGCCCGACGAGAAGCCCGACAGCGCTGACGCCGCCCTCCGAACCCTGCGCGACCGGGTGGCGATCTCCACCGCGCTCTCGCTGCCCGTGATCGTGCTGGCGATGGTCCCGGCGTGGCAGTTCACCTACTGGCAGTGGCTGTCGCTGACCCTGGCCGCCCCCGTCGTGGTGTGGGGCGCATGGCCGTTCCACCGCGCCACCTGGTCGAACCTGCGGCACGGCGCCGTGACGATGGACACCCTGGTGTCGGTGGGCACGCTCGCCGCCTTCGGGTGGTCGGTGTACGCCCTGTTCTTCGGCATGGCAGGGATGCCCGGGATGCGGCACGGCTTCTCGCTGACGATCGAGCGGTCGGACGGGGCGTCGAACATCTACCTCGAAGCCGCCGCCGGGATCACCACGTTCCTGCTGCTCGGGCGCTATCTGGAGGCGCGGTCGAAGCGCCGCGCGGGCGCCGCGCTGCGCGCGCTGGTCGAGTTGGGCGCCAAAGACGCGAACGTGCTCGTTCCCGGGCCCGACGGCACGGAGATCGAACGCCACACCCCCGTCGACCGGCTCGTCGCCGGGGATGTGTTCGTGGTGCGGCCGGGTGAGAAGATCGCCACCGACGGCGTGGTCGAGCGCGGCACGTCGGCCGTCGACGCCTCGATGCTGACCGGGGAGTCCATCCCCGTCGAGGTCGCACCAGGCGACGCCGTCACGGGCGCGACCGTCAACGTCGGCGGCCGGCTGGTGGTGCGCGCGACCCGCGTCGGTGCCGACACCCGCCTGGCCCAGATGACCCGGCTCGTGGACGAGGCACAGACCGGGAAGGCGGCCGCCCAACGGCTCGCCGATCGGATCGCGGGGGTGTTCGTCCCCATCGTCATAGTGCTCGCCCTGGGCACCCTCGCCGGCTGGCTGGCGACGGGGAACTCCGCCGGCGCCGCGGTGACCGCCGCCGTCGCCGTCCTCATCATTGCGTGCCCCTGCGCACTCGGCCTCGCAACACCCACCGCGCTGCTGGTCGGGACTGGGCGGGGGGCGCAGCTGGGCATCCTGATCAAGGGGCCGGAGGTGCTGGAGAACACCGGGCGGGTGGACACCGTGGTGCTCGACAAGACGGGGACGCTGACGACCGGAGCGATGACGGTGGCGGGCGTCGACCCCGACGCCGGACAGGACGCCGACGACGTGCTCGCCGTGGCGGCCGCCGTGGAGTCGGGGTCGGAACACCCCATCGGCCGCGCGATCACCGCCGGTGTCGCCGCGCCGGCGCAGGTCGACGACTTCCAGGCGGTCGCAGGCGCGGGCGTCACCGGGAACGTGTCCGGCCGCCGCGTCGTCGCCGGCCGACCCGCGCTGCTCGCCGAGCACGGGATGCCACTGTCCGACCGGCTGACGGACGCCGTCGATGCCGCGCAGCGCCTCGGGCGCACCCCGATCGTCGTCGGCTGGGACGGCCGCGCCCGCGGGGTGGTGACGGTGTCCGACACCGTCAAGCCTGGCGGCGCCGAGGCGGTCGCACAACTGCGACGCATGGGCCTGCGCCCGGTGCTCCTGACCGGCGACAACGAACGCGCCGCCCACGCGGTGGCGGCACAGGTGGGCATCGACGATGTGATCGCCGACGTGTTCCCGGCGGGGAAGATCGCCGCGGTTCGCGATCTGCAGGCACGCGGCTCGGTGGTCGCGATGGTAGGAGACGGCGTCAACGATGCGGCAGCGCTCGCGCAGGCCGACCTCGGGATCGCGATGGGGACCGGATCCGACGTGGCGATCGAGGCGGGCGACCTCACGATCGTGGGCGGGGACCCGCGCGCCGTCGCAGATGCGATCCGGTTGTCGCGGCGGACGCTCGGCATCATCCGCGGAAACCTGTTCTGGGCGTTCGCGTACAACGTGGCCGCGCTACCGCTGGCAGCGGCCGGCCTGTTGAACCCGATGTTCGCGGGCGCGGCGATGGGACTGTCGTCACTGTTCGTGGTCGGCAACAGCCTGCGGTTGCGCCGCTTCACCCCCACCCGTCCCCGCAGGTCCGAGGAGCAGCGATGACCCACCCCCATCACGGTTACATCCAGCAGAAGGACGAGTACCTCAAGCGCCTGCGCCGGATCGAGGGGCAGGCGCGCGGGCTGCAGCGGATGGTCGAGGAGGACAAGTACTGCGTGGACATCCTCACGCAGGTGTCGGCCATGACCAAGGCGCTGCAGGCGGTGGCACTGGGGTTACTCGAGGATCACATGAGCCACTGCCTGGTGGACGCCGCGCGGGCGGGCGACGACGCTGCGACACAGGCGAAGATCCGCGAGGTGTCCGACGCGATAGCGCGATTCGCGCGGTCATGAGCCACGCAATCCGTCAGATCAATACGATATGGTGTCACTTCGCGTCAAGTGCACTTCGGTGCACCTAAACACCACTAGAGTGTGGAGAGTCGCATTCGACCGACGTCTTGTGTGACACCTCACCCTCACCAGCCACCCGTCCGGACCACAAGTCCTGGGCGGGTGTGCTTTTTGTCTACCCACCTGCCGTCCCACCTGCGGCTTTCCGCGATCGGGATCGCGCTCACGCTCGCCCCCGGGCCGGAGAGATGCGCTCCGGATCGTGCATCCGGATTCCGACACTTCGCTGTGAACCTGGTGAACAACCCGCGGCTTCGCTATCGTGAATCCGCAAGCATCCCGGCCTAAGGAGTTCGAAGTGAATACGAAGTTCCGCTCGATTGCCGTAGTAGCGGCCGCTCTCGCCGTCACCGCCGGCACCGTGACCGCCTGCTCGCAGGCCAAGAACGCGGCCAGCAGCGCCACCGCGGCCGCAGGTAGCGCGATCGCAGGCGCCACCAGTGCCGTCGGCTCAGCCGTCTCGGGTGCCGGCGCCGCCGCCGGGTCCGCCGCCAAGGGCGCGGACGAGAGCAAGCCCGCCGTCGACTCGACCGAGGTCAAGACCGAGGCCGGCCAGTCGATCAGCATCACCAACGCACCGATCCTCGCCGAGTGGGCCAAGTACGGCTACGCGTCCGGTCACCTCGGCGCGCCGCTCGGCCCCGTCTCACCGCTGCCCGACGCCGGCGGCAAGTACCTCACCCTCAAGGGCGGGACCATCTACTGGAGCGAGGCCTCCGGCGCGCACGTGGTCCACGGCGCCATCGGTGACAAGTGGGGCAAGGTGGGCTACGAGCGCGGCAAGCTCGGCTACCCCACCTCCGACGAGGTCGACGCCGCCGACGGCACCATCACCCAGAAGTTCCAGCACGGCGAGATCACGTTCAAGGACGGCGACACCACCATCTCGTACAACTGACGCCCCCCGCGACAGCCGCCGCACACAGAGACGTCCGCCCCGCATGCACAGGCATGCGGGGCGGACCTCGTCGGGCGAGCGCCGCTGCGTGGGGCGCCTACGCGTCGGCCGCCGCGAACCGCGACAGCGCGAGCAACCGCGACGTGGCGCGCAGGTACTTCTTGCGGTAGCCGCCGGCCAGCATCTCGGGGGTGAAGATCTCGTCGAGTTTCGCGCCGGACACCAGGACCGGGATCGACGCGTCGTACAGGCGATCGGCCAGCACCACGATCCGCAGCGCCACCGTCTGGTTGGCCGCCGGATGCACATTCTCGATGCACACCTTGGACACACCCGCGACGAGCTGCTTGTAGCGCGACGGGTGCAGCTTGGACAGGTGCTCGCAGAGCGCGTCGAAGTCGTCGAGCGTCGCCGTCGGGTCGGCCTCGGCGATCGCGACCAGCTCGGCGTCGGTCAGCGGGTCCGGGGCGGGCGGCAGGTCGCGGTGGCGGTAGTCGGGGCCGTCGACGCGCACCGTCTGGAACACCGACGACAGCTTGTTGATCTCACGCAGGAAGTCCTGTGCGGCGAACCGGCCCTCCCCCAGCTGGCCCGGCAGGGTGTTGGACGTGCAGGCCACCGAGACGCCGCGTCCGGACAGCTCGGTGAGCAGGCGCGACATCACCATCGTGTCGCCAGGGTCGTCGAGCTCGAACTCGTCGATGCACAGGACCGTGTGGTTCGACAGGTACTCGACGCACTGATTGAAGCCGAGTGCGCCCACGAGATGCGTGTACTCGACGAAGGTGCCGAAGGCCTTGGGGCCGGGCACGCTGTGGAAGATCGACGCCAGTAGGTGGGTCTTGCCCACACCGAACCCGCCGTCCAGGTACAGCCCCACCCCCTGCGCGGGGGCGCTCTTGCGGCTGAACAGCCCCTTCTTGCCTCTCGCCTTCACCAGCTTGTCGACCGCCGCCACGAACTCCCGCGCGTGCTGCACCGCGGCGGCCTGGCTGGGTTCGTCAGGGTCCGGGATGTAGCTGTCGAAGCTCACCTCGTGGAACATCTCCGGAGGGACCAGTTCCTCCACCATCTGCGCCGGTGTGACCGTAGGGTTGCGGTCCACGAGATGCAACGTCATGGATGAGACTGTATCCGCAGCTGAGGTCCCGATTTCCGGGAGGGGCCGCGGTCGCCTTCGCGTAGGGTCGGACGCCGTGCCACGTCTCGATCCGCTCGGCGACGACGCCGACCTCGCCCGCCGCTACCGCCACCCCGTCGCGCAGGGCCGCGCGTACGTGCGATCCACCATGATCGCGTCGCTCGACGGCGCGGCGACGGTGTCGGACGGCGCGGGCGGGGCGACGTCGGGCGGACTGGGGGGCGAGGGTGACCGGCGCGTCTTCGCCGCGCTCCGCGCCGCAGCGGACGTCGTGCTCGTGGGCGCGGGGACGGTACGCGCCGAGGACTACCACACGCCCACCCACCCGGCCCTTGCGATCGTGACCGGCGGTGGACTCACGCCCACCGAGCGTCTGTTCCCCCCCGGCGGGCCGCGCCCGCTGGTGTACGTGCCCGACGGTGTCGCCGCCACCGCGCTGGCTGAGGCGGGCGCCACCGTCATACCTGCGGGCGCCGGGCGCGTCGACCCGACGCGGGTGCTCGCCGACCTGCACACGCGGGGCCTCACGCGCGTCCTCGTGGAGGGCGGTCCCGGGCTGCTCGCGCAACTCGCAGCGGCCGGCCTGCTCGACGAGTACTGCCAGACGGTCGCGCCCCTCGTGGTGGGTGGCGACGGCACCCGCACCACCCGGGGCCCCGTCGCCACGGGGCGCTGGGAGCCCGTGCACCTGCTCGCCGACGGTGACGGTTACCTCTACGGCCGCTGGCGGATCCGCCGGTCCGTGCCCGCCTGACGGGTCGGGGCCTGGATAGGGTGGGTCGCATGCGCCCGTTCCCGCTGCGCCACCTGCCGCCCCGCCCCGCCCGCTGGGCCGCGGTCGCGGCGACCGTCGGGCTCCTGGCCGCGGCGTGCGCCCCG
>NZ_BAABFR010000155.1:0-8007 GCF_039541155.1 Tsukamurella soli | reverse complement strand
GCGTGGGCGGGGCGGTCCGGACGGGGCGCGGACGCCGTGCGGCGGCCGGCAACGATCCGGCCGCTGCGGTGCCCGGGGCGAAGCGTGGTGACACCGCTCGGCTCGCTGCGGCCGATGGGGCCGCCACGCAGGGCCGGCATTCCCGCGACGGTGTCGCGCTCGGCCTGTTCGCCGTCGCGATCGTGTTGGCCGCCGCCGTGTACTTCGGGGCCGGCGGGCCGATCGGCGGCTACTGCTCCACCGCGGTGCACGCCCTGGTCGGCTGGTTCGCCGTGGCGGTTCCGGTGCTGTGCATCGTGGCCGGCTTCGTGTTGATGCGGTACCCCGACAATCCGTCCGCGCACCTGCGGCACCGGCTCGGATCGGCGCTGGTGATCCTGCCGTTCCTCGGTCTGCTGCACGTCCTCGACGGACGGCCGAAGACCTTCGCCGGGCGCTCGGGCGCCGGCGGCTATCTGGGCTATGTGGTCGGCGGGCCGCTCACCGACGGCTTCACCGTCTGGATCTCGGTGCCCCTGCTGGTGCTTGTCGGGCTGTTCGGTCTGCTGCTGTTCAGCGGCCTCACGGTGCGTGAACTCGGCGAACGCTGCCGCTTCTACTTCGGCGTCGACCTCGATCAGCAGTACGGCGACGAGGGTGACGACCTCCCGGACGGCGAGTACGTCGACTATGCGGAGGACGACGAGCTCGACGGTTATCCGCGCGACACCGGTGACCGGCGCGCGGGCGGATCGCCGTACACCTACGACGGCCGTTCCGACGACGGCGCCGCCGCGCCCTACGGCGATCCCTACGAGAACTACCCGGCCGACCCGGAGCCGCCGCGCCCCTCGCGCCGCCGTAAGCCGAAGGCCGACCCCGTCGACGCGATCGACGGGCCCACCGACGAGATCGTGGCGGAGGACGACGACGCCGCCGACGAGCCGATCGATTGCGTGACCCGCCCGACACCGTCGGCGCCCGAGCCCGCGGCCCGCAGGCCCCGCCCGGCGGTCGTGCAGGACAAGACGCCGCCGCCGGCCCCGAAGGCCACCGACTTCATCGTGGCCCGCGCCATCGAGGGCGACTACCACCTGCCGCCCGCCGACCTGCTGATCGAGGGCGACCCGCCCAAGTCGGGTACCGCCGCCAACGACGCGATGATCGCCGCGATCAGCGGCGTCATGGAGCAGTTCAAGATCGACGCCGCCGTGACCGGCTATACCCGCGGCCCGACCGTGACGCGGTACGAGGTGGAGCTGGGCCCCGGCGTCAAGGTCGAGAAGATCACGCAGCTGCACAGGAACATCGCGTACGCGGTGGCGACCGACAACGTGCGCCTGCTGGCGCCCATCCCGGGCAAGTCGGCGGTGGGCATCGAGGTGCCCAACACCGACCGCGAGATGGTGCGGCTCGCCGACGTGCTGTCGGCCGAGAGCACCCGCAAGGACCAGCATCCGTTGGTGATCGGTCTCGGCAAGGACATCGACGGCGACATGTTGTCGGCGAACCTCGCCAAGATGCCGCACCTGCTGGTGGCTGGTTCGACCGGCTCGGGTAAGTCCAGCTTCGTCAACTCGATGCTGGTGTCGCTGCTCGCGCGGGCCACTCCCGACGAGGTGCGGATGATCCTGGTCGACCCCAAGATGGTCGAGCTCACGCCGTACGAGGGCATCCCGCACCTGATCACGCCGATCATCACCCAGCCCAAGGAGGCCGCGTCCGCGCTCGCCTGGCTGGTCGAGGAGATGGAGCAGCGGTACAAAGACATGCAGGCTTCGCGCGTGCGGCACATCGACGACTTCAACCGCAAGGTGCGGTCCGGCGAGATCACCACGCCGCTCGGCTCCGAGCGCGAGTACCGCCCGTACCCGTACATCCTGGCCGTGGTCGACGAGCTCGCCGACCTGATGATGACCGCTCCCCGTGACGTCGAGGAGGCGATCGTCCGGATCACGCAGAAGGCGCGCGCGGCCGGGATCCACCTGGTGCTCGCGACGCAGCGGCCGTCGGTCGACGTGGTGACCGGCCTGATCAAGACCAACGTGCCGTCCCGGCTCGCGTTCGCGACGTCGTCGCTGACCGACTCGCGCGTGATCCTGGACCAGCCGGGTGCCGAGAAGCTGATCGGCATGGGCGACGGGCTGTTCCTGCCGATGGGCGGTAAGCCGGTCCGCATGCAGGGCGCGTACATCACCGACGAGGAGATCTCGGCTGTCGTCGACTTCGTCAAGCAGCAGGCGGAGCCCGACTACACCGACGGCGTGACGGTGCAGAAGGTGGAGAAGAAGGACGTCGACCCCGATATCGGCGACGACCTGGACGTCTTCCTGCAGGCCGTGGAGCTGGTCGTGTCCTCGCAGTTCGGATCGACGTCGATGCTGCAGCGCAAGCTGCGCGTCGGCTTCGCCAAGGCCGGCCGGTTGATGGACCTGATGGAGAATCGCGACATCGTGGGGCCGTCCGAGGGGTCGAAGGCGCGCGACGTGCTGGTCAAGCCCGACGAGCTGCCGGGTCTGATGGTGATCCTGCGCGGCGGTGGTGGGTCCGAGGAACCCGAGCCGGACTTCTGATCCGGGTGCAGACGGGCCCCGACGGCTTGCCGCCGTCGGGGCCCGTCGCTGCGTGGCGCCGGTGAGGTCCCTCGTACCCAGAGGAACGGTAGGTCGCAGTGTCCGTACCAGCGGTTTCCGGTGGGCATGCTAGCGTGTGCGTGCACGTGTGAGGGGAGTATCCCGCTCGCGGTGGTAACCGTCATCACGGTGGGCCGACGCCCACCCGGTTCCGCCGGACCCGTATCGGGTCGGGAGAGACCTCCGGATTCTGACCGGAGGTGTGTCGTGCACGTTTCTTCTGTCGTCTGGGCCCTGTCGATCTGCGTGGTCCTCGGCCTGTTCGTCTTCGATTTCTTCACCCACGTGCGGCGGCCGCATGAGCCGTCGCTGCGCGAGTCCGGGTTCTGGTCGGCTACGTACATCGGTCTCGCGGTGGTGTTCGGCATCGGGTTGTCGCTGGTCGCGGGCGGGCGGTACGGCGGTGAGTTCTTCGCCGGCTTCGTCACCGAGAAGGCACTGTCGGTGGACAACCTGTTCGTGTTCGTGATCATCATGGGCACCTTCGCGGTGCCGCGGATCTACCAGCAGAAGGTGCTGTTGATCGGCATCGTGCTGGCCCTGGTCATGCGTGGCGCGTTCATCGCGGTAGGCGCGGCCGCGATATCGACGTTCAGCTGGGTGTTCTACCTGTTCGGTCTGTTCCTGCTGCTGACCGCGGTGAAGCTGGTGCGCGAGTCGGGGCACGCCGAGGAGGCCGAGGAGCAGCGGGAGTCGCGCGTCGCCGCGTTCGTCAAGCGCGTGCTGCCCACCACCGACTCCTACGACGGTGACCGGCTGCTGACCCGCGTCGCGGGCCGACGTGTGGTGACGCCGCTGCTGCTGGCGCTGGTGGTGATCGGTCTCACCGACGTCCTGTTCGCCCTCGACTCGATCCCCGCCGTCTACGGGCTCACGAACGAGGCCTACATCGTGTTCATGGCCAACGCCTTCGCGCTGATGGGGTTGCGGCAGCTGTACTTCTTGATCGGCGGTCTGCTGGATCGGCTCGTGTACCTGTCGTACGGGCTGTCGATCGTCCTCGGCTTCATCGGCGTCAAGCTCGTGCTGCACGCGTTGCACGAGAACACTCTGCCGTTCGTGAACGGCGGGCGGCACGTGGCGGTGCCCGAGGTCTCGACCGCGACATCGCTGGTCGTGATCGTCGTGGTGCTCGCGGTCACCACTGTGGCGTCACTGCTCAGGTCGCGCGCGGATGCGCGAGCGTAGGTCGTCGGCGCAGTCCGACGGCGACGGTGGCGTCGCGGTCGGGATCGCGCTCGATGTGCGCGGTCAGGCCGGCGGCCGCCATCAGGGCGGCGGTGCGGTCGGCCTGGTCGTCGCTGGTCTCGATGAACAGGCGGCCGCTGGGGCGCAGCCACGCCGGGGCCGCCGCCGCGATCAGGCGGTGCAGGTCGAGCCCGTCGGCGCCGCCGTCCAGGGTGGCGTGCGGCTCGTGCTCACGTGCCTCGGGCGGCATCAGCGCGATCGCGGCGGTCGGGACGTATGGGGCGTTCGCGGCGATCACGTCGACCGCGCCGCGCAGCGTCGCCGGCAGCGGTGCGTACAGATCGCCCGTCGCCACCGTCGCCGTGGGCGCGTTGACGCCTGCGCACGCGGTCGCCACCGGATCGATATCGGCGGCGAACACCTGCGCACGCCCGCCGACCAGCGCGGCCACCGGGGCCACCCCGCAGCAGAGTTCGACGAAGACGCCACCGTCGGGCGTGGCTGTGCGGGCGAGTTCGGCCAGGAACTCGGTCCGTCGGCGGGGCACGAATACGCGCGGCCGCACGACGAGGCGACGGCCGCCGAAATCGACCCAGCCCAGGATCGTCTCGAGCGGCTCGCCCACCACCCTCCGCGCCAGGAGTGCGCGCAACTCGGCTGCGGAGCGGGCGGCGTCGGCGAGCAGCGCCGCCTCGTCCTCGGCGAACACGCAGCCCGCCGCGCGCAGCTCGTCCACTATTCCCACCTGGTCTTGATACCAGGGCGGGTCCACGCCTGTCGCCCCGATTACGCTCGGCCGGGCCGCCGCGGGGCAGCGCTAGTCGATGTCGCTGAGCGCCCCCATCGTCGGTGTCCACTGCACGATGCGGACGTCGGCGGTGGCACCGACCGCGGCGAACGGATCGTCGGCCATGAAGGTCTCGGCGGCGGCCTGGCTGCCGGCGCGGATGACGATCAGCGCGCCCGATCCGTCCGGGTAGGCGCCGGAGCTGAGGACGTCGCCACGATCGACGCCGGCACGCAGCCACTCGCGATGCGCGGGCCGGTGCTCGTCGCGCACGGCGGCCTGCTCGGGGGCGTAGGTGTAGTGGACGGCGTAGATCACTGTTCCTCCTCGAGAGTGACGAGCATGCGGGTGTTTCCCAGGGTGTTCGGTTTGACGTAGGACAGGTCCAGGAACTCCGCGACGCCCTCGTCGAACGACCGGCACATCTCCTCGTACACCTCGGGGGTGACGGGCGTGCCGTCGATCTCGACGAAGCCGTGTCGGCCGAAGAATCGCGTCTCGAAGGTGAGCACGAACACGCGGTGGAGTTCGAGCCGGCGGGCCACCTCCAGCAGCCGGCCGACGATCGCGTGCCCGACGCCATGACCCTTGACCGCGGGGTCGACGGCCACCGTACGGATCTCCCCGAGATCCGCCCAGAGCACATGCAGCGCGCCGCATCCCACGACGGTGTCGTCGACCTCGGCGACCCAGAACTCCTGCACGGCCTCGTACAGGGTCACCAGATTCTTCTCCAGCAGGATCTTGCCCGCATACACGTCGATGAGGCGTTTGATCTCCGGGATGTCGGAGGTCCGTGCGCGGCGCACCGGTACGGGCGAGGTCATGCGGAAAACAGTAGTACCACCCCATACCGATAGGCTGGGCGGCGTGAGTTCAGCGGACGACACGGCGTCGAGCGGTGCGCGTGCGCCGGTGGTGAATGTGCCCAACGCGCTCACCGTGCTCCGGATCGTGCTCGTGCCGGTGTTCCTGGTGGTGCTGTTCGCCGACGGTGGGCACGACCCGGCGTGGCGGTGGGGTGCCGTCGCGGTGTTCGCGGTTGCGCTGTTCACCGACCGGGTCGACGGACAGATCGCACGCCGGTACTCGCTGGTGACGGAGTTCGGCAAGCTGATGGACCCCATCGCCGACAAGGCGCTCACGGGCGCCGCGCTGATCGGGTTGTCGGCGCTCGGCGACCTGTGGTGGTGGGTCACGATCGTGATCCTGGTCCGCGAGCTGGGCATCACCCTCATGCGCTTCGCCGTGATCGCCGAGGGCGTGATCCCGGCCAGCCGTGGCGGCAAGCTCAAGACCCTGCTGCAGGGCATCGCGATCGGCCTGTACCTGATGCCGCTGCCGCACGTCACCGACTGGCCGCGCGCCGTCATCATGGCCGCCGCCGTGGCCGTCACGGTGCTCACCGGCATCGACTACGTGCTGAGCCTGCGTCGTGGCCGGGCATGACAGGGTGCCGGCCACCGTCGGGCCCGGCACCGTCGTCGCGCTGCTGAAGGAACGCGCGCAGACGGTGGCGACCGCCGAGTCGCTCACCGCTGGGCTGCTCGCCGCCACGATCGCCGATGTGCCGGGCGCCAGCACCGTGCTGCGCGGCGGGTTGATCGTGTATGCGACCGACCTCAAGGCGACCCTCGCCGGCGTGCCCCGTGAGCTGCTCGATCGCTGCGGTCCGGTACACCCGGACACCGCACGGGCACTGGCGGTGGGCGCGCGCGAGCGCTGCGACGCGGACTGGGGCGTGTCGTTGACGGGCGTCGCCGGACCGACCGTGCAGGACGGCGTGCCCGTGGGCACCGTCTACTGCGGGCTCGCCTGCCGGGCCTACGACGTCGCCGTCCGGTTCGAGTTCGACGGTGACCGGTCCGCGGTCCGCGCCGCAGCAGTCGCGGGGGCGCTCGCGGAACTGGCCCGAGCAGTGCGGGAACTATCCCCCGAGCCTGGGCGTTGAGTCGAGAAGTATCGGCGGCACACACCGGCTCAGGTGCTGTGCCCGGATCCATCGAGCGAGAAGAGTGTGAGCCCATGACCCTGCTCCTGCGGGAGGCCATCGGAGACAGCCTGCGCAAGACACGGGTGGCGCAGAGCCGTACGCTGCGCGACGTGTCGTCGTCTGCGCAGGTGAGCCTGGGCTACCTCTCGGAGGTCGAGCGCGGTCAGAAGGAGGCGTCGAGCGAGCTGCTCGCCGCGATCTGCGGGGCACTCGACATCGAGGTCGCCGACGTGGTGGCACAGGCGAGCGTGTCCATGCGCGCGCCCATCGCCAAGGTCGTCATCCCTGCGCCTGCGCTGGCCGCCGCCTGACCCGTCCGGACCCGATTCCGGATAGATTGGTGGGCAACCGTGGGCCCACCTGTGCCCGATCCGACTTGTCTGGGAGGCGAGGAGACAGATGGCGAATCCATTCGTCAAGAGCTGGAAATACCTGATGGCGCTGTTCAACGCGAAGATCGATGAGAACGCGGACCCCAAGGTGCAGATCCAGCAGGCGATCGAGGACGCGCAGCGGCAGCACCAGGCGCTGTCCCAGCAGGCCGCCGCGGTGATCGGCAACCAGCGGCAGCTGGAGATGAAGCTCAACCGCCAGCTCGGGGAGGTGGAGAAGCTGTCCGCCAACACCCGGCAGGCCGTGCAGCTCGCCGACCAGGCCGCCGCGGTGGGCGACACCGCCAAGGCCACCGAGTACACCAACGCCGCCGAGGCGTTCGCGGCGCAGCTGGTGACCGCCGAGCAAGGGGTCGAGGACCTCAAGGCCCTCCACGACCAGTCCCTGCAGGCGGCCGGGCAGGCCAAGCGTGCCGTCGAGCAGAACGCGATGCAGCTGCAGCAGAAACTCGCCGAGCGCACCAAACTCCTCAGCCAGCTCGAGCAGGCGAAGATGCAGGAGCAGGTGTCGGCGTCGCTCAACCAGATGGGCGAGCTTTCTGCGCCCGGCAGCACGCCGAGCCTCGACGCCGTGCGCGAGAAGATCGAGCGCCGGTACGCCAATGCACTCGGCTCCACCGAGCTCGCACAGAACTCGGTGCAGGGTCGCATGGCCGAGGTCCAGCAGGCCACCGTTCAGATGGCCGGACACTCGCGGCTCGAGCAGATCCGCGCATCGATGCAGGCCAACGGTCAGATCGCGAGCGGCCAGGCGGCTCCCGCCAACCCGGGCGTGAACACGGTCAAGCAGGCGGACCCCGCCCAGCCCAACGGCTGACGCGGGTTCGCACCGAACGGCGAGACGATGACCGAGAGCCACAGTCGCCACCGCGAGAGTCTGTCCGCGGTGGCGGCGTCGGCTGCCGACCTCGCGGCGCACGCCGCCCAGACCGCGGCGTCCGCGATGGACGTCGCGGCCCGCAAGGTCGACCAGGCGCGTGACCGGTCCGCGCGGCGGCGGGACCCGAAGGCGGTGCACCTGCGCGTCGTGCGTAG
>NZ_BAABFR010000154.1:0-8048 GCF_039541155.1 Tsukamurella soli | reverse complement strand
CTCGCCCCGGACCGGGACGCGGCCGCGGTCGGCGGGATGCTCGCCGCGGCCGCACCACTGCTGCTGCTCGTCGGTGCGCTGCTCGCGCTGCAGGCCGGACGCGCCGTGATCGCCCGCGCCAAGCGCGACGGTGGCTGGTACGACGGCGTCCCTGTGCGCGTGGGAGCGGAGGTGATCCGGCCCGACGGCGACGGTGCCCGAACGGCCGCCGTCCCCTGGCTGCCGTTCGCTGCGGCCGCCACCGTCATCGCCGTCGGGGTCTGCCTCGAACTCGCGCTCTACGACAGGTTCCCCACCCGCATCCCCCAGCACGTCGGGCCCGGCGGCGTCACCCGATGGGCCGACAAGTCCGTGCCGGCGGTGCTCGGCCCGTCGCTGGTCGCGGCGGTCGTCGTCGCGGCGATGTGGGGCCTGGCGTGGTTCACCACACGGGCGCCCGTGCGGCGGCTGCCCGACGGTGACCCGGCGGCCGCGGCCGCCCGGGCCACGGCCGCTCGGCGGATCACACTGTGGGTACTCGGCGCCGCCGCGGTACTGGTGTCGCTGCAGCTGACGGCGACCGGCCTGCTGCTCGCGGCGGCGGCACCGGCCGGCACCATCGAGGCGGTGTCCGGGATCGGCGCCGTGGTGATCGTCGGGGCGATCGGCGTGATGGTCGCGGTATCCGTGCGCACGCTGCGGCGCACACCGGCCCCCGGCGACACCGGACCGGACTCCCCCGACGACGATGCCCGCTGGAAGCTCGGCGTGCTGTACGTCGCCTCCGGCGATCCGGCGGTCCTGGTGCCGAAACGGATGGGCATCGGCTACACCGTGAACCTCGGCAACCCCGTCGGGCTGGTGATCGTGGCGGCGGTGCTCGGGCTCGCCGTCACGGCAGCGCTGCTACCGGTGCTGCTTCGGTAGACCGGCGGCCTCAGTAGACCGGCAGGTCCGGTTCGATCTGCCTGGCCCAGGCCAGGATCCCGCCCTGCAGATGCGTGGCGTCGTTGTAGCCGGCCTTGTGGACCGCGGCCAACACCTCGGCCGAGCGGATGCCCGTCTTGCAATACAGGACGATCGGCTTGTCGGCCGAGATCTGCCCGAGCCCGGCGCCGGTCTCGAACGCCGACTTGGGCACCAGTTTGGCCCCGTCGATCCGCACGATGTCCCACTCCACCGGCTCGCGCACGTCCACCAACTCGAACTCCCTACCGTCGGCGCGCATCTGCGCCAGCTCGGCCGGGGTGATGGTGGAGTCGGCCGCGGCGGCTGCCGCCTCATCCGACACCACGCCGCAGAACACCTCGTAGTCGATCAGCTCGGTGATGGTCGGCGACTCCGGGTCCTTGCGGATCTTGATGGTGCGGTAGCTCATCTCCAGGGCGTCGTACACCATCAGCCGACCCAGCAGCGGCTCGCCGATTCCGGTGATCAGCTTGATCGCCTCGGTTCCCATGATCGCGCCGATCGATGCGCACAGGATCCCCAGCACGCCGCCCTCGGCGCAGGACGGCACCATACCGGGCGGCGGCGCCACCGGGTAAAGGTCGCGATAGTTGAGGCCCTTACCGTTCGGCGCGTCCTCCCAGAACACGGATGCCTGGCCCTCGAACCGGAAGATCGACCCCCACACGTACGGCTTGTGCGCCAACACGGCGGCATCGTTGACCAGGTAACGGGTGGCGAAGTTGTCGGTGCCGTCCAGGATCAGGTCGTACTGCTCGAACAACTCGACGGCGTTCTCCGGCTCCAGCCGGAACGGGTGCAGGTTCACCGTGACGAACGGATTGATCTCGAGGATCTTCTCCCGCGCACTCTCCCCCTTGGGCCGCCCGACGTCGGACTGGCCGTGGATCACCTGGCGCTGCAGGTTCGACTCGTCCACCTCGTCGAACTCGACGATGCCGATCGTTCCGACGCCGGCCGCCGCCAGATAGAGCAGCGTGGGACTACCGAGGCCGCCCGCACCGATCACGAGCACCCGCGCGTTCTTCAGACGTTTCTGCCCGTCCACCCCCAGATCGGGGATGATCAGGTGCCGCGAGTACCGCGCCACCTCCTCACGGGTCAGCTCGGCGGCGGGTTCCACAAGCGGTGGCAGATCACTCACGAAAGGTGGAACGGCACGCGGCCGCCGCACATTCCCGACCTCAGCTCGCTCCCGGGTACGGCTCGTCTCTCGGCCCGCCACGTGGATGGGCACGCCCGGCAGCCGACCTCAGCTCGCTCCCGGGTACGGCTCGTCTCTCGGCCCGCCACGTGGATGGGCACGCCCGGCAGCCGACCTCAGCTCGCTCCCGGGTACGGCCAGGAGTTCGGCTTGCAGACGTTGTTGTTGTTGTACTGCGTCGACTTGTCGAGGGCGAAGATGTCCCGATTCCCCACGCCGAAGCTCTGCTGCATCATGATCGGCGCGAGGGCACCGTTCGCGGGGCAGGCGACGTGGTCGGGGTAGCCGATGGCGTGTCCCACCTCGTGGTTGATCTGGTACTGCCGATACGCCCTGATGTCGCCCTGGAAGGCGACCGCGCCCCGCACCCAGCGTGCCTCGTTGAGCACCACCCGACTCAGCTCGGGGTTGTAGCAGGAGGTCTCCGCCGCGATGGTGTACCCGCACGCGTCGCGGGTGGTCAGCGGGCTGGTCAGCGAGATCGTGAAGTCGGAGTCGCCCTTGTCCACTCGGCGGAACGCGATCTGCGTGTCGTGGATCCAGCTCTGCGGGTTCTGCAACGTGTTGTCGACCATCGCAGCGAACGCCTGGTCACCACCCAGCGCGGCCATGTTCATCCCGTCCTCGACGGCGATCTTGTACGTGAACGTCTGCTGTGTGCCCTTACCGAACTTGGCGACGGTGCCGGGCACGACATGCCACGTGTTGAGACCCTTCGGCGTGTACCGGCCGCCGGCGGGCAATTCGTAGGCGGCCGGGATCGGCCCGGAGATCCGGCCGGTCGGGGCGCCGACGGGGGCGGTGCCCGCAGCCGGGTTCGGCACGCGCGAGCCGAAGTCCGCCCCGGACGTGGCCACGTCGGTCGACGCCGTCCGTGCGAACGGGTTGCAGCCCGCCGACGACGCGATGAGGAGCACCGTGAGCACGGCCAGCACCGGGATCGCGTAGGCCCGCCAGCCGTAGAGGGTGAGCATCCGCCCCACCGGCCCCTGCTTGCGGTACTGGCGATCCCGCGGTGCACGCTGTCGCCCAGGCTCCGAGTTGACGGGGTCCAAGCTGGCGCGTAGCGGCTGGTAGGGATCGGGCCGCCGCCGCGGCTCCCGCGGTCCACGCCCACCGTCGAGGTGCGGCTGCGGAGGGCCGGAGGGTCTGGTCACACCTGCCACATTGGCACAGCCGACTCCCCGGGCGCGCGCACGACACTCGGTAATGCCCTGAATAGGACACCCGTCGCGCCGAGATCGCCCGGATCAGGCGGAATGCGAGATCAGCTCCCACACCGCGCGCGCGACCGCCGCCGGTCGCTCCATCTGCGCGACGTGCCCCACGTCCTCGTACACGATCAACGTGCTGCCCCGGATGTGCCGCGCCACCTTCGGCGCTACGGCCGAGCTGACCAACAGATCCCGCGCGCCCCACACCACCAGGGTGGGGGCCGACACGGCCCGGGCGGCCGACCAGTGCGCGGCGCCGAGGTCTGCGATCCAGCTGCGGACCAGCGCGTTGAAGCTCGCGGCCAGTGCATCGGGCGCCCACGGCATCGACGCGCGGGCCGCGGCCTGGTCGATCGCCTGCCGTCTGCGCACCGGCCCCATCACGTCCGGGTCGACGAGGATCTCCCGGAACGTGCTCTCGACCTGCCGCGCGGGGTAGGCGCTCCCCACCAGCCGGAACCCGGCCGGGCCGACGACGGGGATCCGCACCAGCGACAACGGCAGGAACTGCAGGCGCCGCAGCCGCGGGCGGAGATCCGGGAAGGCCGGCGAGATGAGCGTCAGCGTGGCCACCAGGTCGGGGCGCGCCATCGCGACGCGGACGGCGACCGCGCCGCCGAGGGAGTTGCCCAGCAGATGCACCCGCCGCCGGCCGCGCGCGGCCACCAGTATCTCGAGGTAGCCGATCACCGCCTCGGCGAACGCCTCGATTCCGTAGTCACCGTCGGCGGGCGGATCCGACAGCCCGAACCCCGGCAGGTCGAGGGCGTACGACGCGACCGACGGTGCCAGGATCTGGCCCAGGTCCGTCCAGTTGATGGACGACCCGCCCAGGCCGTGCACCATCACCGCGAGCGGTCGGGCGCCGGCCGGCGCCTGGAACGCGGCCGCGGCGTCGACGTGCCGCACGAACACGCGCTGACCGCGGACCCGCACGAACTCGCCGGGCCACACGTCGCTGGTCCGGTCGAGCGTGGCGAGCGGCTCGGGGCCCGGTGCGTGCGCGTTGCTCGCGGCGCCGGAGGCGGTGTCGGACACGCCACCAGGGTGCCAGATCGGCGCGGAGCGACGCTGGCTGCGCGGTCGACCGGAGTATCGTCTGGGTTTCCTGGGACCGATCGCCCCGGGGGGAGATGGAAGAGGTGGCAGATGTCGGACGTGGGTGCGGTTGCGGGCAATACCCGTGGCGGGTCTGCCGCGGCGCCGCGGCGCAGTACTCGATTGCCACGCAGCGCCCGACGCATCCAGCTGCTCGAGGCGGCCAGCAGCGTGTTCGTCGACGTCGGCTACCACTCGGCCGGCATGGACGAGATCGCGATCCGTGCCGGTGTCTCGAAACCCGTTTTGTACCAACACTTCCCAAGCAAGCTTGACCTGTACATCGCCGTCTTGCACAGTCACGTCGAGTCGCTGGTGAAGGGCGTGCGAGCGGCCCTGAGCAGTTCTACCGAGAACCACGCCCGCGTGTACGGGGCGGTGCGCTCGTTCTTCGACTTCGTCGACCAGGACAGCCAGGGATACCGGCTGATCTTCGAGTCCGACGTGATGGAGCCCGCCGTACAGGAACGGGTCGAGGGCGCTGTGGAGGCCTGCGTCGACGCCGTCTACGACCTCGTCGCCCACGACTCGGGTCTCGACCCGCACCGCGCCCGCATCCTCGCCGTCGGCCTCGTGGGCGCAAGCCAGGTCAGCGCTCGCTACTGGCTGTACGCCGATCGCGCGATCACCAAGGAGGACGCGGTCGCCACCACCGTGCAGCTGCTGTGGGGCGGACTCAAGCACGTCCCGCTGCAGGGACGCGGCGACGCCCGCCGCTGACCTCCCGGCCGGCCCCGTCGGCCCACGAATCGACAGAACCGACCCCGAACGGCGAACGCCCTCTCATCCGACTCGCAGATGAGAGGGCGTTCCCGCGCCTGGCGGCGCTACGTCGCGGCGAACCCGACGGTGCGCGCCTCGTGCGCGCCGAGCTCGACGTACGCCAACCGCGTCACCGGCACCAGGATCTGGCGCCCCTTCTCGTCGGTGAGGTCGAGCAACGGGCTCTTGCCGGCCAGCGCGTCGGCAACGATCTGCTTGACCTGCTCGGCATCCTGCTTGCTCTGCACCACCAGCTCACGGTTGCTGTCCGCGATACCGATCTTGACCTCCACGGGCCCAACCCTTCTAATCGACTTCTCGTCCACTGCCAACGCTATCGCGGCGCGCACGAGACCCGCCGCCGGTTCTGCTGTGAGCAGCGCTCACCCCAGACCGAGCGCGGCCATCCGCTTCGCGTGGTGGTTCTGCGCGGTCTCGAAGAAGTCGGCGATACCGGCGACGTCGGCGGCGCTGGCGAACAGCATGTCCGTCAGCTCGTCGCGCGTGGCGAGCACCTCCTGCGCCTGGGTGATCGCCTCCGACAGCAGGCGCCGGCCCCACAGCGTGAGCGGCGACCGTAGCGCGGGATTCGCAACCACTGCCGAGCGAACCTGCGGCACAACGAATTCCGAGTGCCCGGTGCCGCTCAGGGTCTCCTCGACGACGGCGGCCGCGCCCGCCGGAAGTGCGGGCAGCACCTGGGTGTAGAAATCGGCGGCGAGCCCGTCGCCGATGTACGCCTTCACGAGCGCCTCATACCAGTTCCGCGGCGTCGTCCGCGCGTGGTAGCGGGCGAGCACCTCCAGGTACGGCTCGGTCACGGCCACGACCTCGAGGCCGCGCCGCTCGAGCTCGCCCTGCAGGGTCTCGAAATGCGCCATCTCGGCAGCCGCCATCGACGCGAAGGCGATCCGGCCGCGCAGGTCGGGCGCCAGCTCGGCCTCCTTCGCGAGCCGCTCGAACGCGAGGATCTCGCCCCCGGCGAGCACCGCGAACAGCTGCGCGACACCGGGATGCTCCGCGGCACCGTCGACCCCGTAACCCGCCACCGGCCGCGATGACGCGACGGGCACCTCCGGAGAGCCCCCCGCCCCGTCGACCGCGCCCGGACCCGCCTGCTGCTGTTCAGTCATGGTGCACATGCTAAAGCGGAGCACCGGAAGCGGTACAATGTACTGGCATGCCCGCGCAGATCGCGGAAGTGCACCGTGAAATTGTGCGCGCACATAGCGCCGCGTCGGCCCCGATGCGTTCGGCGCCGGGCCCAGTAGGGCCCCGCCATTCCCCCCGGCCCGCGGCGCCACCGCCGGCGACACCACTGTCAGCGAGGGTGCGCGCGAAGTGAGAACGACGCCGCGACATCATTCGCCGCCAGTGAAAGGCCAGAGACCATCACCGATACCGCGCATACCCATACCCCGATCCACGTCGAACCTGCCGTGGCCCCCGACCTGCCCGACGTCACCGTCATCGCCGACGACCACGTCTCCCCCACATTCGCCGAGCTCGGGGTCGACCAGGGCATCGTCGCCGCCCTCGCCACCCGCGGCATCGAGCGCACCTTCGCGATCCAGGAGCTCACGCTCCCGCTCGCGCTGGCCGGCAACGACCTGATCGGCCAGGCCCGCACGGGCATGGGCAAGACCTACGGTTTCGGCGTGCCGCTGCTCAACCGGCTCACCAAAGCCGCCGCCGAGGCCGGCGAGGCCGGCCTGCGCGCCCTCGACGGCACGCCCCGCGCCCTCATCATCGTCCCCACCCGCGAGCTGTGCATCCAGGTGACCGACGACCTCGAGCAGGCCGCCGCCGGTTTCGACGTGGCCACCACCAAGGGGCCGCGCCCGATCTCCATCCTCTCGATCTACGGCGGCCGCCCGTACGAGGCGCAGATCGACGGCCTGCGGAAGGGGGTCGACGTGGTCGTCGGCACCCCGGGCCGGCTGCTGGACCTCGCGAACCAGGGGCACCTGATCCTGGGCAAGATCCAGATCCTGGTGTTGGACGAGGCCGACGAGATGCTCGACCTGGGATTCCTGCCCGACATCGAGCGGATCCTCTCGATGGTCCCGCAGGATCGGCAGACGATGCTGTTCTCGGCCACGATGCCCGGCCCCATCATCACGCTGGCCCGCACGTTCCTGCGGCAGCCGACCCATGTGCGCGCCGAGCACCACGACGACTCGGCGGTGCACGAGCGCACCACCCAGTTCGTCTACCGCGCCCACGCACTGGACAAGACCGAGCTCGTAGCGAAGGTGCTGCAGGCCTCCGGCCGTGGCGCGACGATGATCTTCGCCCGCACCAAGCGCACCGCACAGAAGGTCGCCGACGACCTCGCCGAGCGGGGCTTCAAGGTGGGCGCCGTGCACGGCGACCTGGGCCAGATCGCGCGCGAGAAGGCGCTGGGCCGCTTCCGGGACGGCAGCATCGACGTGCTGGTCGCGACCGACGTGGCGGCCCGCGGTATCGACATCGACGACGTCACGCACGTGATCAACTACCAGTGCCCGGAGGACGAGAAGACCTACGTGCACCGGATCGGCCGCACCGGCCGCGCGGGCAAGACCGGCATTGCGGTGACGCTCGTCGACTGGGACGAGTTGCACCGCTGGGAGCTCATCGACAAGGCGCTCGGCCTCGGCAAGCCCGATCCCGCCGAGACCTACTCGTCGAGCGAGCACCTGTTCGCCGACCTGGGCATCGATCCCGCGGTCACCGGCAACGTGCCCGGCACCCGCCGCCCGCGCGAGGACGGCGAGGTCGTGGAGCGTCGCGAGCGCACCCGGCCGGCCCGCACCCGCGACCGTCGCCGCACCCGCGCG
>NZ_BAABFR010000153.1:0-8179 GCF_039541155.1 Tsukamurella soli | reverse complement strand
GCTGGGCAGCGGAATTCCCGCCGGGGACACCGGCGGAAGGCTTGCGGGCCCCGTCGTGGTGCCCGACGGCGACGCGGTGGGCGCCGCGCTGCGCCGCGCCCTGTCCGCAGCCCCACGACTGGTCATCACGACGGGCGGAACCGGCCTCAGCCCCACCGATGCGACCCCGGAACAGACGGCGCCCCTGCTGACCCGCGCGCTGCCCGGTCTGGCGGACGCGATCCGCGGCGCGGGCGCGCCGCATATCCCGGCGGCGGTACTCTCCCGCGGGCTGGCCGGCGTCGCCGGCACGACCCTCGTCGTGAACCTCCCGGGCTCCACCGGGGGCGTCCGTGACGGGCTGGGCGTGCTGGACGGGGTGCTCGCGCACGCACTGGAGCAGATCGCCGGCGCGGATCACCCTCGCGACGGAGCCGGTCATGCCGGTTAGGGTCGCCTCGTCGCTCACCGCGGAACCGATAGACCTGCCGAGCCATGAGGCCGCCGTCGCTGATCCTGCGGCGGGCGCCGTCGTGGGGTTCGTCGGCGCGGTGCGCGACCACGATCACGGTCACGGTGTGACGCGACTCGAGTACAGCGCGCACCCGACGGCCGCGCAGGTGCTGGCCGAGGTCGTCCAGCGGGTGGCGGCGGCCGCGGTCGGCGTCCGCGCGGTGGCGGTGAGTCACCGCATCGGGACGCTCGAGGTGGGGGAGGCCGCGCTCGTGGTCGCGGTGGCGGCGGACCACCGGCGCGCCGCATTCGACACGTGCGCAGCGCTGGTCGACGAGGTCAAGGCCGCGCTACCGGTGTGGAAGCACCAGATCTTCACCGACGGAACAGACGAATGGGTCGGCAGCGCGTAGCCGCCGACCCATTCGTCGAGCTGTTGAATATGTGCAAGCGCGATCAGTGCGCCTGCGAGCGGATCAGTAGCCGCCCTGCTTGAGCTGCTGCAGGAAGGCGAGGACCGCCGGGTCGACCCGCTTGCCGTGCGCGCGGGCCTTGTCGATCTCAGCCTGCAGGTACGCGGTGCTGGTCTTGTTCGCCTCGGTGAGCTTGCGGACCGGCTTCCGGACCGGCTTGCGGACCTTGTGGAGCTTGTGGATCGGCTTCGCGGCCTCCGCGATGGTGGGCTTCACCTTGTGCCGGTGGGTCACGGAGCTGGACGGGACCGTGCGCGGGGTGGCGGCGCCGAGGCCGGTGCCGCAGACGGGCCACGCGCCGCGGCCCTGGCCCGCGAGCACCTTCTCGGCGATCGCGATCTGCTGCTCCTTGCTGGCCTGGTTCGCCGACGAGGCGTACTGGCTGCCGCCGTAGGCGTCCCAGGTGGACTGGCTGAACTGGAGGCCGCCCTGGTAGCCGTTGCCGGTATTGATGGCCCAGTTGCCGCCGGACTCGCAGTGGGCGACCTGGTCCCACTGGGAGTCGGTCGCGGCATTGGCGGCGGCGGGAGCGGAGAGTGCGAGACCGGCACCGCCGAGGAGCGCGCCGGCGGCGGCGGCCTTGACTACGGTGCGGCCGGTGGTGGACTGCTTGCGGTGGCGACCGGACATGATGTTGGGCGTCTTCCTCTCTACGGCACGTACGAAGTGAGCTGTCGGGTTCGGGCGAGAGGTGTGCCCGGTCGGTCCCGCTCACGCGTTTCCGGCTTAACCCCAAGGGCCTCGCGGCCCTGCCGCTCCGTTTCCGGGGCGACGGTTGGTTCCTCCGTCTTCGTCCTTTTGATGTAGATCGTGGTGTCCCGCGCCGGCCGCTGGACGAAGCTGGGTGCGGCGTCCGGTGGGGGGCCGCGCCTGCGGCCGGGTCCGACGGTAGTTGGTGGCCGGCCTGATGTCACTTCCTACGCTGTTATCGGTTCGTGACCGTCGTAACGTCTCGCTGCAACCGAATTCTTGGTGTCTTCCCAGGTGGTAGGGAGTGTCGCCCGGTTTGTGGCCGGGATGTTATCGAATTGTGATGTGACGAACATCACATCGCTAGCCACCGGCGAACGGGGGCAACACGTCCAATGTGGCTCCCGATACGCGCGCAGACGGGTCGCGGACCGCGATCTCGTCGACGAGGTACGAGCAGCGCGGCAGGATCGGCGCCAGGGCGGGGTGCCGTGCGGCGAGCAGTTCGGCGACGGTGGCGACCGTCGCGCCGGCGGGGACGTCCAGCGTCTGTTCTGCCACGCCGGTCGCGGCGCGGGCGGCGGCGAAGTACCGGATCAACAACTCAACCGCCGATCGCGCTCATCGGACGGGAGGGCTGCAGGAACGTCGGATCGTCGATACCGTGCCCCGCCTGCTTGCCCAGCATCGCGCCGCGCCACACGGCGGCGATCTCGGCGTCGGTGGCGTCCGCGCGCAGCAGCGACATCAGATCGGTCTCGTCGCGCGCGAACAGGCAGGTGCGCACCCCGCCGTCGGCGGTGAGCCGCACCCGGTCGCAGTCGCCGCAGAAGGGGCGCGTGACCGCCGCGATGACGCCGACCGTGGCCGGGCCCCCGTCCACCACGAACCGCTCGGCCGGCGCGCTGCCGCGGGGCTCGGCGGCGGGAGTCAGCGTGAACCGCTCGGCCAGCGCGGTCAGCACCGCGTCGGCGGTCACCATCTCGGTGCGGTCCCACGTGTGTCCGGCGTCCAGCGGCATCTGCTCGATGATGCGCAGCTCGTAGCCGGCCCGCAGGCACAGCTCGAGCAGGGGCACGGCGTCGCCGACCCGGCCGGGGCCGAGCACTGCGTTGACCTTGACCGGCTGCAGCCCCGCGGCGTGGGCGGCCCGTAGGCCCGCGAGCACGTCGTCGAGCCGGTCGCGTCGGGTGACGAGGGCGTACGCCTCGCGGTCGACGGTGTCGAGGGAGACGTTGACCCGGTCCAGCCCGGCGGCCCGCAGCTCGGGAGCCTTGCGGGCGAGCGAGAGCCCGTTCGTGGTCAGCGCCAGCTCCGGGCGCGGCTCGAGGGCGGCGGCGTGGGCGACGATGGTGGGCAGGTCGGCGCGCAGCAGGGGCTCGCCGCCCGTGAAGCGGATCGAGGTGATCCCGAGGTCGCGGACCGCGATGTCGATCAGGCGGCACACCTCGGCCGTGGTGAGGACGTGCGAGCTCGGCAGCCACGGCAGGCCCTCGGCGGGCATGCAGTACGTGCATCGCAGATTGCAGCGGTCGGTGAGCGACACGCGCAGGTCGGTGGCGACGCGGCCGAACCGGTCGACCAGGCCCCCGTCGCTGCTGTCGCCGCCCCCGTCGACGACCGGTGATGCGCTCACCGCCGCGTCCCAGGGCTCACCGGCGTGACCCCGTGACCACGACGGACGCGATCGCGACGACCAGGCCGAGCGGGGCGAGCGGCGTGCACAGATAGACCCACAGCGGCGCGGTGGCGCCGTGGTCCACGGCAGGCGTCAGGAACAGCGCCGCGATGGCGGCGACGCCCACGACGAACAGGACGATTCCGACTGCCACCGCGATGTTCCCGACCTTCGCCACACCACCTAGGATAGTGGAGTGGCGTCCCGTGACCTGCGGGGCGCTTTTGGTTGTTCGCAGCTTCGGGTCGTCGGTAGCGACGATCGGTCGCGGCGATGACGTGATGGAGCAGGTGACTCGGGTGCCTACCGGCAAGGTCAAGTGGTACGACGCGGAGAAGGGGTTCGGCTTCCTCTCGCAGGAGGACGGCGAGGACGTGTACGTCCGTGCCAACGCGCTCCCTGGGGGCGTCGAAGCGCTGAAGCCGGGTCAACGTGTCGAGTTCGACATGGCCGCGGGCCGACGCGGGCCGCAGGCGCTTCGCCTGACCGTGGTCGAGCCGGCACCGTCCGTGTCCCGGGGTGTCGACGGTGCCCGGGGGGCCGCCGCGGCGCGCTCGCGCAAACCTGCCACGCGCCGCCCCACCGACGAACTGCACGGCATGATCGAGGACATGATCCAGCTGCTCGACGGCGGAGTGCAGCAGGAGCTGCGCAAGGGGCGCTACCCCGACCGCAAGAACGCCGAGCAGATCGCCAAGGTGCTCCGGGAGATCGCGCGCGAACTGGACTCCTGAGACGCGGCCTAGCTCCGCTGCGACTCGGGCGCATACCCGGGCGGGAGCGTGTCGATCGCCCACACCGCCTGCGAGATCAGATTGCCGAAGGTGTCCTGTACCGCCGAGGGCACGTGCAGTTCGATCTGCGCCACCATCGCCTGGCGCGTCGACTTCAGGATGATCAGCGACTCACCCGGGGTCAGATGCGGCGTCGAGGTGATGGTCGAGTTGCCGTTCGGGTACAGGTACTGCACCGACACGTCCCACGGGCGCTTGCTGATGTAGTCGGGCAGCGACACGATGATGCTCTGCCCGGCTTCGACGGGGATGTCGGCCGGCGTGCGCTGCGGGTCGCACTGGCGCTTGGCCACGTCGTCGCAGAACAGGTACGGACCCACGTACCGCAGGGTGCGGTCGACGGCCACGCTCAGCTGGGGGCGGTCGACCGTGTCCCGGTTGTGCCGGACGGCGGCGACCGCGGTGAGTGCGAAGACCACGATCGCGACGACGATCGCGCCGGCTGCGGCGGCGAGGATGCGGCGGCTGGGTAGGAACACGGGTCAGGCCCCTTCGTGGTGGACGGCGGTGGAGGTGAACGGTGCGGTCGACTCGGTGTGCGGTACCACCGGGCGCCTGCCGCCGAGGCCGGGAACGAGCGAGGCGCCCCGGTAGGTGAGGACGGTCTGC
Organism: Tsukamurella soli; assembly: GCF_039541155.1. Classification (NCBI taxonomy): domain Bacteria; kingdom Bacillati; phylum Actinomycetota; class Actinomycetes; order Mycobacteriales; family Tsukamurellaceae; genus Tsukamurella; species Tsukamurella soli. The sequence goes on along the minus strand of NZ_BAABFR010000153.1, from coordinate 3,503 downwards.
GCGGTCCCGATCACCATGACCGCGGCGACGGTGGTGAATCCGATCCACAGCACGTCGTGGGGCAGTAGGACGCCCAGCGCCGCACCGAAGACCCAGCCGAGCTGTAGCGCGGTCTCCGAGAGGCCGAACGCCGAGGCGCGGGACTCGTCCGGGAGATCGTCCTGGATCGATGCGTCGAGGCACACTTTCGCGATCGCCGATGCGGCGGATCCGACGAAGGTCGCGATCGCCGCGAACAGCAGGTTGTGCAACGCCGCCGCGGTCACGACCCCGACGGTCGCGGCGAGTGCGGCCGCCGTCGCTATGCGCGACGGCTTGCCCAGCTCGAGCCGCGCCCCGACGGCATTACCGAGGAAGTTGCCCACGCCCGCGGCGGCGCCCACGGCGCCGAGCACCGCCAGCTGCATCAGGCCGTGCTCGTCCTTGGAGGGGCCGTTCTTGGCATAGAACGCCACGAACAGCGTGAGGAAGCCGGTGAGGAAGCGCACCGTCACGTTGGCCCACAGCCCGGTCACGACGTTCCGCCCGAGGGGCGCGCGCAGGCCCTTCAGCGCGCCCCGCGGGCCCGACGGTGCCGTGGCGGGCGTCGTCAGTGGGCCGGGTGGCGCGGGACGCGTGCGCCTGATCTGCGCGGTGTAGGTGAGCTTGGTCGGCACCTCGCCGCTGGTGTTCTCGACCCACTTCGGGATCCGCATGGACGCGACGACGCCGAGGATCGAGAAGAACATCAGCGCGATCACCGCGCCCGGCACGTGCGCCACCCGCCCGAGCCCGAACTCCAGGGCCGTCGCGATCCCACCGCCTACTCCGGTACCCACGACCAGTCCGAACAGCGTCAGTCGCGAGTTGACCCGCGCCAGGTCGATCGTCGGCGGCAGCACGCGCGGCGTGACCGCCGACTTGAGCACCGAGAACGACTTGGACATCACCATCATCCCGAGTGCGCACGGGTACAGCGCGAACGCGTTGTAGTCCACGGTGTTGGTGGCCGCGTGGTACGCGCAGTTGCCGATCAGTACCGCGGCGAGCGCGACGCGCACCACGAACGACACGGCCAGCGCGATCCGGCGGCCGTGCTGGATGCGGTCGATCAGCGGCCCCATGAACGGCGCGATCACCGCGAACGGGGCGATGTTGACCAGCAGGTACAGCATCACCTTGCCGACGTCCTGGCCCTTCGTCGCGGCGAAGAACAGGGTGTTGGCCAGCGCGACCATCAGCGCGGCGTCGACCGCATTGTTGAGGATCACGGGGTACGTGAGGGCGGTGAGCCCGGACTCGTGGGCACCGTCGGCGCGGGCCGCCTGATGCCACTTCGCGACGCCCAGGCCGGCGAGCTCGCGACCGCGCAGTGCGGCGACCCGCGTCACCGTCAGCTTGCGGGGCATGCGCTGCGCTCGCGTGGGCTTCGGCCCCGGCGGCGGGCCGGGGGTCTCGCCGAGCGGCGGCAGGTGATGGTTGCTGGTGTACTGCGGGCGGTCGGACCGTCCCGGCTGGTCGGGGCGGTCGCTGGGCGACATCGGCCGCGTCCGCTGCGCGCCGGGCCCCGATGCGCCCTGGCCGTGTTGCTGTGCCTGGCTGTGTTGTTGTGCCTGGCCGTGTCGTGTCGCGTCCCGTCCGTGTCGCGTGCCCTGCCCGCGCGGCCGACGCCCGGGCGACGGGTCGGCACCGTCGGGCGGGTACTGCCGGTCGCCGGGATGTCCTGTCACGGGTTCGATTGTTCCGTATCGGCGGCGGGTGCGGCCGATCGACCGTCTGTCGTCACCCACCTGTCGCCCGGCGGGGTGGTTGCGGCAGACTGGTCACGTGAGTTCCGCATTGCATTCGCAGGCCGCGATCGATCGTGCGCGGGCGGCGCTCGAGGCGGACGAGGGCGCCGCCGTCGGCGCGCACGTGGCCGCCGTGACGGAGGACGAGTGCGCCGTCGCCCATTACTTCGAAGCAGACCTCCCCGCGTACCGGGGCTGGCAGTGGTGCGCCGTGCTCGCCGCGTCACCGGGCGGGGAGATGACGGTGTCGGAGACGGCGCTCCTTCCGGGGCCGGGTGCGCTCACCGCGCCGGAGTTCGTGCCCTGGGACCGGCGGGTCCAGGCGGGCGACCTCGCCCCCGGTGACCTGCTGCCGCCGGCCGTGGACGACCCGCGAATCGAGCCCGGCTACCTGCTGACCGGTGACCCCGAGGCAGACGAGGTCGCAGGCGAGATCGGCGTCAACCTCGAACGCGTGATGACCCGGCTCGGCCGCGAGGAGGCGGCGGCCCGCTGGTTCGACTCCGACTTCGGTCCCGAGGCCGAGATGGCGCGCGGCACCCGGTTCCACTGCGGCGACTGCGCCTTCTACCTGCCGCTCGCGGGCATGCTGGGCGCGGCGTTCGGGGTGTGCGGCAACGAGTACGCGGCCGATGGGCGCGTGGTGCATGCGCACTACGGCTGCGGCGCCCACTCGTCGACGGCGCCGCCGTCGGGTGCGGGTAGCCCCGCCTACGAGCCCTACGACGACGGTGCGGTGGAGAGCCACGAGCTGGTCCACCCGGTGGCGCTGACCGCGGTGGACGAGATCGAACTCGGGGTGCCGCAGGACGCGCTGCGGAGCGTGTGACCGCGGATCCCTTCGCCCCGGACTCCTTCGGCCCGGGTCCCCGCGACGACGATCCCTTCGACACCGCCGCCTTGCGGGCGGCGACCGAGGCGGCGTGGCGGGACTCGCCGACCCGCCTCGCCGAGGACCTCGCGGTGGAGCAGGACCTGGTCACCGTCGGCTACCGCGGGCGCGTGGTGGTCGAGCTGCTCCAGAACGCCGCCGACGCGGCGGCCGCTGCGGGCGAGCCGGGGCACGTGGCGGTGTGGCACGACGCTGCCGGCGTGCACGTCGCGAACACCGGCCGTCCGCTCGATCGGGCGGGCGTGCACGCGCTGTCGGCGCTGCGGGTGTCGCCGAAGACTGCCGGGGCCGGCCAGATCGGCCGGTTCGGAGTCGGCTTCGCCGCGGTCCTCGACGCCGCCACCGAGATCGAGTTCCGTTCGGCGCGCGGGGGAGTCGCGTTCTCCGGCGCTCGGTCGGCGGAGGCGGCGGACGGTCCGGCGCCGGTGCTTCGCTTGCCGTACCCCGAGAATGCCACGCCCGCAGCGGGGTTCGCGTCGGAGATCGTGCTCCGTGACGCTCCGGTCGAGCTTGCTGAGGAGTTCGCGCGCGAGGCCGCGGACGTCCTGCTGGATCTGCCGGCGCTGGCGACTGTCACCGTCGACGGCACGGAGTACAGCCGGCCGAACCTGCCCGAGGGGGCTGGGCCCTACGCGCGGTGGATCCTCGGCGCCGACGCGGCGTTCCTGCACTCGCCGACCCGGACCGACGAGCCGCTGACCCTGCCGGTACGCGTGGTCGCCGACCTGCCCACCACCGCCGATCGCCGCCGGCTGCATCCCGACGCGGACGTCGCGCAGGCCGCGCTGGGCTACGCCGACTTCGTCGCCGCGCAGCCGGAGCCGCTCGGCCTCCTGCCCCCG
>NZ_BAABFR010000152.1:0-8353 GCF_039541155.1 Tsukamurella soli | reverse complement strand
CAGGCGGAGGAGCTCGCTCACCAGCCCGGCGCCCGACGGTGCCGGCCCGCCCGGCCGGTCCGCTCCGTCCGTCTTGCCGGGTGAGCCGCCGAGCAGGCGCGCCAGCCCCGCGCCCAGCACGTTGGCCGTGGTCTCGTGCCCCGCGACCGCGAGCAGCAGCGCGTTGGCGACGACGTCGTCGAGCTCGAGGGCGGGATCGGTGGCGAGGTAGCTGAGCAGGTCGTCGCCGGGGTGCGCGCGGCGGTCGGCGGCGAGCGGGAGGAATACCGCGGTGAGGGCCGCGGCAGCCGCTGCACCATCGGCGATCTCCGATCCGTCGGCGAACGCCCCCAGCGCACGGATCACAGCGGGGGACAGCTCCTGCAGCGCAGCCGTCGCGTCACCGTCCAGGTCGAGCCACGCCCCGATCACGGCGAGCGGCAGCGGGAGCGCCACGTCCGTGACGAAGTCGATCGGCACGCCCGTCGCCAGCCCGCCGAGCAGGTCGTCGAGCACCGCGTCGACGCCGCTCGCCAGCTCGCCGACGAACCCGGGCGCGAACACGTCGCGCAGCGAGCCCCGCAGTCGCCGGTGGTCGGCGCCATCGGCGAACAGCATGGTGTGGCCGGTGAATTCGGCTGCCAGGGGCGTCGCCGCGGCCCGCACCGAGGGATCCGCCAGCGGATCGCTGGTCCATCCGCGGCCGGCGAGCACCTGACGGGCTGCCTCGTAGCCGAGCACCAGCCACGCTCCGGCACGGTCGTCCCAGACCACGGCACCCTCGTGCCGGCGCCGCGCGTAGTACGGGTACGGGTCCGCCGCATCCCACGGCAGTCGCGGCCCCCCTCGTGGGTGAGAGTCCCTGTCACCCATGGTGATCAGCCACCGCGGAGTGGTCGTCGAGGCCGTGCGGCAGCCCGCGTGCCCGCACCCACGCCTCGTGCGCGCGGCCCACCTCCGATACCGGCGCCGCGACCCCGTCCATGTCGTCGATCGCCGCGCGCGCATGGAACGTGGCGCCGAGGGTCGCGAGCATCGCGGCGATCGACAGGCTGATCCGGGAGAAGAAGATGTAGTCGCGGGGAATCGTCATGCGCCGCACCGGGTGATCGGCGGACCGGATGTCGATCAGCGCGCGCACCGTCTGCTCGGAGTCGGCCACCGTGAACGTCGCCGGCTGGTCCCCGAGCAGCTCGGTGATCATCGACGCCCACCACCGGTACGCATCGTCCGCGGACAGCCGCACCCCGCCGGGGAAGAAGCCGGCCTCCGCCATGAGCGCGTGCAGGTCGGCGCGGCGGTTCTCCAGCGTGGCGCGGAGCAGCAGGACCATCCGCAGCCGCGCCGGCTCGGGAAGCACCTTGACGCAACCGAAGTCGAGGAGTCCGACGCGCCCGTCCGGGTGGAACCGGAAGTTGCCGGGGTGCGGGTCGGCGTGGAACAGGTCGGCGTGCCGGTACGAGCCGGTGATCGTCCGCGAGATCACCTCGGCCCATACGTTCTTCAGGTCCTGATCCGCCTGCTGTGCTGCGGTCCAGTCCATCCCGTCGAGGTATGTCATGGTGAGCACGCGGTCGCCGCTGGCGCTCGGGACCACCTCGGGAACCACGATGTAGGGGTGCCCGGCGTACAGGTTCGCGAACGCGGTCACGTTGGCCGCCTCGCGCCGGTAGTCCAACTCCTCGCCGATCCGGTCGGCGATCTCGGCGGTCGCGCCACGGAGGTCGGCCATCGGACCGCCCATCAGCCGCAGCGTGGTCGACAGCAGCTCGGTGTTCGCGAGGTCGTCCCGGATCGCTTCCGCCACACCGGGGTACTGGACCTTGACGGCCACGAGGCGGCCGTCCGGCAGCGTCGCGCGATGCACCTGCCCGATGGAGGCGGCCGCCACGGGCTCGGGATCGAAGGCGGCGAACACCTTGCGGACGGGCCGCCTCAGGTCGCTCTCGATCACGCGGAGCGCCAGGTCGGGGTGCATCGGCGGTGCGTCGGACTGCAAGCGCGCCAGTGCCTTCTGGTATGGGCTGAGAGCTCCTTCGGCCTGCACCACCGAGAACATCTGCCCGGCCTTCATCATCAGGCCCTTGGAGTGCCCGAGCAGCTCCGCGTACCGGTCGGCGGTGCTCTCGTGGTAGCGCGCCACTGCGCCGGTGTCCCCGGCCCGCTCGCGGAGCGCTGCCAGGATCCGGCCGCCGGCGGCCCGGGCCGCGAAGCCGGTGAGCGGCATCGTCCTTCGGATCCGTCCGCGCGGGACCGGGCGTTCGTCGGTCACCGTCGGGCTCCCGTCGACAGCTGCTGTAGGAACCCGGCCAGGCGGGTCAGTCCGCGCTCGAGCTCCGCCCGCGACGCCGCATACGATAGGCGCACTTGGGACTCCGCGGTATGGGTGCCGAAATCCCTTCCGGGAGTGAGGGCGACGTACGCCTCGTCGAGCGCCCTGCGGCAGAACTCCCACGAGCCGATGCCGGTCCCGGACACGTCGAAGTAGACGTAGAAGGCACCGTCGGGCACGGCGGGGACAGGAAGGCCCAGGCGAGACAGCCCGTCCAGCACCAGCTCTCGGCGCGCGACGAACTCGCGTCGCCGCTCCTCGCACACCGCGAGCGTCTCGGGCGTGAAGCAGGCGAGCGCGGCCACCTGCGCCGGTGTGGAGGCGCAGATGAAGTAGTTCTGCGCCAGCCGCTCCGCCGCAGGGACGAGTTCGGCGGGCAGCACGCACCAGCCGAGCCGCCAGCCGGTCATGCCGAAGTACTTCGAGAAGCTGCTGATCACGATTGCGCCGGGGTCGGTCGCGAGCACGCTGCGCGCGGGTCCGGCCGGAGTGGGATCGGCCAGGTCGAGGTAGATCTCGTCCACGATGCGCCACCTGCCGCGCTCGCGCGCGAGCGCGCAGATGGCGGCGAGCTCGGCCGCCGGGATCGAGGTGCCGGTGGGGTTCGACGGCGAGGCGATCATCACCGCCGCGGTGCGGTCCGTCCATGCGGCCTCGACCGCGGCCGTGTCGAGCTGGAACCGGGTGGCGGCCTCGGTCGGCACCGCCACCACCCGCCCCCCGAACGTCGCGATCAGCTCGCGGTTGCACGGGTAGGAGGGGTCGGCGAGGATCACCTCGCCGCCGGGGTCGACGGTGGCGGCCGTGACCAGCAGCAGCGCGGCGGATGCCCCGGAGGTCACGACGATCCGTACCGGGTCGACCTCGACGCCGTGCCGGTCCCGATAGAACCCGGCGATCGCCGCGCGCAACGCTGGCAGCCCGAGGGCCGAGGTGTAGGGGAGCGGCCGGCCGTCCATCGCCTCCCGCATCGCCTCCCGGACCGACTGCGGCGCACCGAAATCAGGCTCGCCCAGGCTCAGCTTCACCACGTCGTGGCCCGCCGACTCCAGCTCGGCGGCTCGCTGCGACACCGCCATGGCGTGGAACGGCCGGGCGGCCTGCGCGCGACGGGAGGGGTTCATATCGCCATCCTCCTCACGCCCCGGCGTAGCCGCCGCGCAGGGTGGCGAACGCCCACGCCAGGTCGTCGAGCGTGCCCATCCCGGCCTCGTACCCGATCAGCAGCTGCATGGCGACGTTGGCCAGGCGGCCGGCCAGCCCACGGTCGCCGGACGAGGTCGCGAACGCGTCGGTCAGCGCCGCCACGCGCTCGTCGTCGACGAGCCGCTGGACCTCGGCGACGGCCGGATCGTTGGCCGCCCAGACCCGGATCGCGCGCTCGGTGGCGTGCGGCAGGGTCAGCCCCACCCGGGTCAGCGCGTCGAGCCTGGCGGTCGGGTCGGCGATCTGGGACGTGACGCGGATCAGTTCCTCGGACTTGGTCTGCCGCCAGTGCGCGATCAGCTCGTTCTGGAAGTCGGACCAGCTGCCGAACGCGTGGTAGAAGGACCCCGTCGTGGTGCCCAGGCGGCGGCACACGGTGGCCAGCTTGAACCCGGGGTAGCCCTGCTCGGCCAGCACGGCCATACCGGCGTCGAGGTATCGCCGGCGAGCCCCCGGCGAGCTGCCGGAGCGCCGGTGCTCGACGCGGTCGGACGTGCGGTGCTCGGACATGTCGACCAGCCTATCGGTGCGGACGGGTGACTCATTGCACAATTCCGTAAGTCGACTTATGCTCGGTGGTATCAGCCCACTGAGGAGGACCGAGATGGCCCGTACCCGACGCACCGCCGGCCTGGATCCCGAGACCCGGTTCGAGGACATCTACCGTGAGATCGCGGTCTACGAATTCCCGTGGGACATGAACCAGTCCCTGAGCTTCGCCCTGTTCCGGACGTACGCCGTGCCGAGTATCGGGCGGCTGCTGTTCGAGACCGGCGAGTTCACGGAGCGGGTGCAGAAGCGCTACGACGACACCGCTCTGCTGCTCGAGGCGCCGTTCTCCCGGGGCCTCGACAGCGCCCCCGGTAGGCAGGCGATCCGCCGGATCAACCAGATGCACCGCATGTACGACATCAGCAACGACGACATGCGCTACGTGCTCGCGACCTTCGTCGTGGTCCCCGTGCGGTGGATCCAGGCCTACGGCTGGCGCACGTTGGACGCCGCCGAGGTCCTCGCCACCGTCAGGTACTACGAGGCTCTCGGGCGCCGCATGGGTATCCGCGACATCCCGCACACCTACGGCGACTTCGCCCGCCTGCTCGACGACTACGAGGCGGCCGAGTTCGCGTTCGACCGGGGAGCCCGGGCCGTGGCCGACTCGACCCTGCGGCTGTTCGCGACCTTCTACCCGGGTGTTCCCGAGCCCATCGCGCGTACGGCGGCCCAGGCGCTGATGGACCCGGCGCTGCTCGGGGCGTTCCACTACCCCGAGCCCGGTGCGAGGGTCCGCCGCCTCGTCGAGGGCGGCCTGCGTGCGCGCAGCGCCGTCGTCGCCCGGCTACCGCGTCGTCGGCGCCCCAAGACGACCGAGTCGTTGCATCGGATCCGCAGCTACTCGGGCGGTGCGGAGTTGACCGCGATGGGCACCTTCGCGCCCGGCTGCCCGGTGCACGCGGGGCGGCCGGGCGGCGAGCGGAGTCCCGAGCGGAGCGGCGAACGCAGCGGCGAGCCCGTCGGCTGACACCGACGACCGTCGGTGCAGCACAATCGGGAGGACGAGAGCGAGCATGTATGTCCCCGTACCCCGCCCGGACCGCCCCGGCGACGGTTGTCGACGTCGTCCTCGCCCGGGCGGCGAGTGGTAGCCGGCCGGGTGCCCGCGACGACGCCTATCGGGTCGCCCTGTCGATCGAGGGCGGAGGAACCCGATCCGCCTACTCGGCGGGGATGGCCGCTGCCGTTGCAGAGGCGGGCCTGCTCGAGGCGTTCGACGCGGTGTACGGGACATCGGGCGGCGGCCTCAACGCGGCCTGGCTGCTCACTGGAGAAGGCCCGAAGTGGCTGCCGTCGTGGGGGTGGCCGGATGTCCTGGCCCAGCGCGTGACCAACCCGCGGCGTCTGCTGCGTGGCGGGCCGCTGGTCGACACCACGCACCTCGTCGACCACGTGTACTCCGTGGTGACGCCGATGGACTACCGCGCGATCCTCGACAATCCGGTGTCGCTGCATCCCATCGCCACGGACGCCGCTACCGGGAAGGCCGTCGACCTTGCGCGGTTCATCCGGGACGAGGCGGCGCTGCGCCGTGCCCTGCGTGCCACGACGGCGTTGCCTCTGCTCGCCGGTCCGCCCGTCGAACTCGGGGGCCGACTCTGGTTCGACGGCGGCCTCGCCGAGCCGGTGCCGTTCCGCACGCCGCTGAGCCAGGGGGTGACGCACCTGTTGGTCCTGCGTTCGCGCAAGGCGAGCGATCCCGGGCGTCCGTCGCGGGTCGAGGGCATCGTGCTCGACCTCTACTTCGCATCGCGGCGCGGCCCGTATCGCAGAGCCCCCGTCGCCGCTGCGGACGAGGTCGCGGACACCGCTGCGGTGCAGCAGATCTGGGTGCCCGAGGACGGACACCCGGTTGCGCGGCTGTCGAACGACGGTGCCGCGATCGCCGGCGCCGTCGAGCTCGGGCGGTCCACCGCGCACGCCGTGCTCGCGCCCTGAGCGCTGTCGCGACGGAGCACTCGTCGCAGCGCTGTCGCCACACCGCGGCCGTCACCACGGCGTGCCGTCGCCACCTCTCGGACCCCCGGACGTTCCGCGGAACGTTCAAGGTTCAACGTTCCGCGGAACGCTTTTTGACGGAGCGGCAGCGCAGATCGTGCCGACCGACCTCTAGCCGCTTGATGGGGAGGTCACGATTAGCTGGCTGCTGGTCACGCCCGTAAGTTCGTGGAGCCAAGTCCAGGTGGTTGCAGTCGGCACAGCCGCAGGATCGGGCAGTCGTCGCCCGGCTGCCGCGCCGTCGGCGCCCGAGAGCCGTCGAGTCGATGAACCGGGTCCGGAGCTACCCCAAGGGATTCCAGGTTCCAGTGCTGGGTACCGTCGTGTCTGGGTGTCCCGTCGGATCGGGATCGGGAGCGGAGGCTCCCTGGCGTCGGGAAAATAGAGCGCCGGCTACGTCGAGTATGGACGGATGGCAGTGAGGTGATGCGGAACCGCTGTCGCCTCGCCGCGCCCCGTCACGGTGACCTGTGTGCAGATGGAATCGCTGCCGCCTATCTGATGAAATCCGAAGTGGGAGATCGAGATCAGTGGCCCGAACGGGCTGCTGACCGAGCCGATCGTCATCTCACCGGATTCGGTCCGGGCGCGATGCACGGGTCGGTAACCCACTACTTGGGTGGTGGTGATCACCGCGGCCTCGAGAACCTCGGAGTCCGAGGCTGCCAACCCGACGAGGCGGACGGCGAATGCCACGGCATTCTCGGCGAACAACACTTCGTCGCGCGAATCGACCAGCGGAGGCTCGCACCACAGCTGGATCGGCGCATCCACCATCGCGTGGTCGGCGTCGTGCACCCAATGCGCCGGTATCCCGTCGACGGCCGTCGAAGCCTCGGATATATCGCACACGGTCGATGAGGCGCATGCTCTGGCGACCAGATCGGCGAAGGCTCCAGCGGTCGAGGGAGCTGTGGTCGCGTCAACTGTGGAGAGCGGGGTGGCCGGGTGCGTGGACTCGTGCGGCACGGCGACATCGGGTGACGTGCGGAAGCGACCCGCACCGGAACCAGGCGAGCTCGGCATCAGGGCACCTCCGCGGTGGCGTCGATGGAGTCGCCGACGGCGACACCGGAAGGTGGTTCGAACGCGAGCACTGCGGCGATCTCGCGCCCGGTGATCGGGCTCCGATGTGTGGTCACGAGATCGAGGGCGGACAGTAGGTTGTTCAGGTCGAGTCCGTACGTCGTGGGCTCGAACACGACCGGTTTCTCGGACGGCCGCGGGAAACGGACCATCGGGAGCTGACCGTCGGGGTTTCTCAGCTCGTACGCGTCCGGCCGAAGTTCGATCCGGGTACCGCGGGGGAGGATCACATGATCGGTCCCGATGACGAACGGCCTGCGCCCCCATAGCAGGTAGATCGCAGCGAGGCTCACACCGAACAGGATGAGGAGCACGCCGATGACCCGGATATAGGCGTGTCGTCCGATGGCCTGCGTCGTCGTCGAGAGACCGATCCCCATAAAGAGGAGGCCGGCCGAGAGCAGAGCGCCGCGGTTTCGCAGCGGCGATGCGGCCGGCGCCTCGACGTGGTCTCGGTAGACCCGCAGGCGGGCGACGGGTGACGTGAGGCCGATCGCGCTGAGCAGGATCATTCCGACCCCGCCGGTGATGAATGCCGGACTGTCGTAGAACGCCACTATCACCAATACCCCGGCGGCGGCTGCGACGTATGCGCAAGCCGTCATGAGTCGGGTGTTCGTGTCGCAGTACCGCGTCCAGGTGAAGTCGAGTTCACCCATGTCAGTCCTGCCGATCGATCTTATCGTCCGCCGACGCGGGGAGATCGATAGTCGCATCGATCGAGTCGCCGACGGCGACATCGTCCGGTGGATCGAAGGCAAGGACCGCGGCGATCTCGCGACCACTGATGTGCGCCCTATGCGCGGTGACCAGGTCGAGCGCGGATACCACGTTGTTCAGATCCAGCCCATAACCCGAGGGTTCGTATCTGACGGGCTTCTGATGTTGCCGAATGAATCGGATGACGGGGAGTTGCCCGTCGTCGTCTCTCGTCTCGTAGGTCACTGATCGCAGGTCCAGATCGACGCCGCAGGGAAGGACCACACGATCTGGTCCGATAGTGAGTGGTCGCCGACTTCGGCTGAGATAGATGAAGAGGGCGAGCCCGCTGCCGGCCGTGATGAGCGCGCCGGAACGTGTCAAGGTCGGTGAGACAATCCGTCATGCGGATTGGATGAGTGCCTGTGGTGTCGGTTCGTTGATCCAGGCCTCGGTCGGTGGTTTCGGTGGGGATGGCTTGCGGTGCCTGAACCGGTT
>NZ_BAABFR010000151.1:0-8547 GCF_039541155.1 Tsukamurella soli | reverse complement strand
CGACTTGGCGTGGCGCACGTCGCAGCCCTGGTCGCGGCGACCCCGGCGCCCGTGCTGGCCACCACCCGCCTGGGGCTGAGCCGCCCGCACCCACTCCACGAGATCCCCGCCGCAGCCGATGAGTCCGACGTCGCGGCGGACGCCGCCGTTCCGGGCGAGACCCCGACGGCGATCGACGATGTGGCGGGCGGCCTGCTGCTCGCCACCCCGGCCACCCGCGAGGCGCTGGCCGACCTCGGCGCGCAGCTGCTGGCGCCATTGCTGCGCCACGACCGCGACAACGGTACCGAGCTGGCGGCGTCGCTGCGCGCGTTCCTCGACGCGAACGGCAACTGGGAGAGCGCATCTGCGGCGCTCGGCGTGCACCGACACACGCTGCGCACCCGCGTCCAGCGGGCGGAGGAGGTGCTGGGCTACGACCTATCCCCCGCACGCGTCCGTGCCGAGCTGCTGTTGGCGATGATCGCGACCGGCCACTGACCACCCGGGCTCACCGAGGGGCCGTGGCTCACCGAACGTCACGACGCTCACCGACGAGCGCCCCGTCTGTAAGCCACGGCACCGTCGTAAGCGTCGGCACCTTCAGTAGGCAGACCGACCTTCGACAAGCCACCTGCCACCCCAGGGTCGCTCACACCTGACAGGTGCTGCACCAGAACAGGTTCCGCCCCTCCATCGGCTGGTACGAGACGGGCGTACCACACACGCGACAGGACTCGCCGGCGCGCCGGTAGACGTATGTGCGCGGGCGGTCGGGAGCGTACGACGGTGCGCCGTGGTCGTGCTCGGCCCGCACGACGTGCATGCGGCCGCGCGCGACGCCGACCGGCATCAGATCCTGCAGATCCGCCCAGACACCGTCGAACTCGGCGCGGGAGACGAACCGGCCGGGGCGGTGCGGGTCGATCCCGGCACGGAACAGCACCTCCGCACGGTAGACGTTGCCGACGCCCGCGAGCACCTTCTGGTCCATCAGCAGCGCGCCGACCGGCCGGGCCGACCGGTGGATCCGTTGCCAGGCGCGATCGGGGTCCGATTCGGCCCGCAGCGGATCGGGACCGAGCCGCGCGAGCACCGCGTCGACCTGCTCCTCGGTGACCAGGTCGCACGCGGTGGGCCCGCGCAGGTCTGTGCCACCGCGCGGGCCGGCGATACGCATCCGGATCTGACCGACCGGCGGCTCGGGGCGGTCGAAGTCCGTGAACGCCCCGTACAGGCCGAGGTGGACGTGCACGATGGGCGCCGAGACTCCCGAGGCAGCCGGAATATAGTGGTGCCATAGATGTTTGCCCCACGCCTCGGCCCGCTCGAAGACGTGGCCGTCCAGCCGCGCGGCGCCGTCGGCGAACCGCCCCTGGGGGCTGGTGACTGCGACCTGCTCCCCCGCGAACAGCTCGGTGTGCCGGCGGGCGAGGCGGTGGAGGGTGTGCCCCTCCGGCACTACGCTGAGGGGACCTGCGGTGCGACGTGGTCCTTCTCGTACTCGGAGAGGATGTCGATGCGGCGCTGGTGGCGCGGCTCCTCCGACCACGGGGTCGACACGAAGGCGTCGACGATGGCCAGGGCCTCCTCGGTCGAGTGCATGCGGCCGCCGATGCCGATCAGCTGGGCGTTGTTGTGCTGCCGCGCCAGCTGCGCCGTCTCGACGCTCCACGCCAGCGCGCAGCGAGCGCCCGGCACCTTGTTGGCGGCGATCTGCTCACCGTTGCCGCTGCCACCCAGCACGATGCCGAGGCTGCCCGGGTCGGCGACCACCTTGACGGCGGCCGCGATACAGAACGCGGGGTAGTCGTCCTGGGCGTCGTAGGCGAAGGCACCGCAGTCGATCACCTCGTGTCCACCCGCTGCCAGGTGCTCGGCGATCTGTCCCTTGAGTTCGAAGCCGGCGTGGTCACCGCCGAGGTATACGCGCATGGTGCACAGTCTCGCACGCCGTGCCGGCCCACGGGACGCGCGCCTCGACGTCCGCTCGGAGTTCGCCTCCCCTTCGCCTCGCGCACACCCGCGGCCCGTCTCGTGCGGCTACTCCCCCGACTCCCGTCGCCGTCCACACCACGCGTCCCCCTCCGCTTCAGCGGTCGGCTCTGCGCTCGGAAGGGCCACGTCGGGCGGGGATGCGACCGTCGATAGGGCGGCGGGGCGCACCCGTCCGGACCCGTGCTCGCCCGGAAGTGAATACATTCGTGGACATGGCCGAGCCGAATCCGCCCCGACCCGACATACCGGACGCAGCCGGGCAGCCCGCAGCGCCGGGATCCGCTGCCGATCGCCCGCCCGCGGATCACCCGCCCACCTACTACCCGCCCGCCGACTACCCACCGGGCGGGTATCCGGCCCCGCCGGGGATCGGCGGCTCCGGACACCCCGCAGCGTTCGCCGGCCCGCCACGCCGGCATCCCGGCGAGATCCCACTGCTGGTGATCGTCGTCCTGATCACGGCGGCGATCTACATCGGAGCCCTCACATCCGTCATGCTCGGCGACCTCACCGGTCTCGGCCGGTACGCACTGGTGGCACTCACGCTGCCGTTCGTCGTCTGGGTCGGGCGCGGCGTGACGTGGGCCTCGCCACGGGTCAACGGGATCCAGATGACGCCGACGCAGTTCCCCGAGGGCTACGCGATGGTGCGCGAGGCGGCGGCGCGATACGGCCTGCGCGAGGTGCCCGACGGTTTCGTGGTGCTGGGCAACGGGCAGATCAACGCGTTCGCGTCCGGCCACCAGTTCCGCCGGTACGTGGTGGTGTACTCGGACATGTTCGAGGTGGGCGGCGCGGCCCGCAACCCGGATGCGCTGCGGTTCATCATCGGCCACGAGGTCGGCCACATCGCGGCGGGCCACGTCTCGTTCTGGCGGCAGCTGGGAACCGTGACGATGCAGTACATGCCCGTCCTCGGCAAGGCGCTGTCCCGATCGCAGGAGTACACGGCCGACAACTACGGCTACTACAACCGTCCGGCGGGCGCCCCCGGTGCGATCGGCCTGCTGGGCGGCGGCAAGTACCTGTGCGGTGAGGTCGATTTCGACCAGGTCGCCGACCGCGCGTCCGCCGACCGAGGCCTGTTCACCTGGCTGGTGAATCTGCAGGCCAGCCATCCTGTCCTCACCTGGCGGGCGGCGGCGCTGCGCAATCGCACTCGCGCCGGCGCCCTGTTCTTCGCGCCGTCGGTCGCTACGCGCGGCATCGGCGGCGGGGCGGTGGTGCCCGCGCCCGCGGTCCCGACGTTCGCCGAGCAGGAGGTCCTGGCTCCGCCACCGGGCGGGCGCTGAGCCCGCCCGGCACCGAGCATCAGTCGAACTCGGGGTTCTCGGTACGCGTGCGCTTGAGCTCGAAGAAGTGGGGGTACGACGCGAGCGCCACGGTGCCGTCCCACACCTTCCCGGCGTCCTCGCCGCGCGGAATGCGCGAGAGCACGGGGCCGAAGAACGCGATGCCGTTGACGTGGATCGTCGGGGTGCCCACATCGGGTCCCACCTTGTCCATGCCCGCGTGGTGGCTGAGGCGCAGGGCCTCGTCGTACTCGGTCGAGTCGGCGGCCTCCGCAAGCGCCGGATCCAGACCCACCTCGGCCAGCGACGCGGCGATGACGTCCGGCAGATCCTTGTTCCCCTCGTTGTGGATGCGCGTACCCATCGCGGTGTACAGCGGGAGCAGGATCTCGTCGCCCTTCGCCTGTGCGGCGGCGATCAGCACGCGCACGGGCCCCCACGCCGACTTCATCAGCTCGGCGTACTGCTCGGGTAGGTCGCGGCCCTCGTTGAGCACGGCGAGGCTCATGACGTGGAAGCTCGCCTCGATGTCGCGGACCTTCTCGACCTCGAGGATCCAGCGCGAGGTGATCCAGCACCAGGGACACAGCGGGTCGAACCAGAAGTCTGCGCGGTCTTTCGCGGGCGCGGTGGAGTCGGACACTGCGGTTCTCCAATCATCGGGTACGGGAATCGGGCGGGGCGTGCTCGTCCACGAGTGTGCAACAACCGGACGCCCCGAACCGTTCCCGTCGCTCCGCTCGCCCGGCCGCGCCCATCCCCCGTCGCTCCGCTCGCCCGCAAATCGGGTAGGTGTATGTGTATGGCTTCCCCGAACCTCACGCAGGACCAGGCCGCGCAACGCGCCTCCGCCGTCACCGTCAGCCGCTACGCGATCGATCTCGACCTCACCGACGGCGCAGGCGGCCCCGGCGAGCGCACGTTCGGCTCGACGACCACGGTGACCTTCGACGCGACCCCCGGCGCGGAGACGTTCATCGACCTGATCGCGGAGCCCGATTCGCTCACAGCGACCCTCAACGGCGCGCCCGTCGACACCTCCGGCTACACCGAGGAGACGGGCCTCGCCCTCACCGGGCTCGGCGAGCACAACGAGCTGATCGTGTCCGGCCGGTTCCGATACTCCAACACCGGCGAGGGCCTGCACCGCTTCGTCGACCGCACCGACGACGCGGTGTACCTGTACTCGCAGTTCGAGACCGCCGACGCCAAGCGGATGTTCGCGTGCTTCGACCAGCCCGACCTCAAGGCCGTCTACGACGTCACCGCCGTGGCCCCCGAGAGCTGGACGGTCGTCTCGAACGGTGCCGGCACGCCCGCCGACGCGGAGAACGGCACGCGCCGTTGGACGTTCGCAACCACACCGCTGCTGTCGACCTACCTGGTGGCACTGATCGCCGGCCCCTACGCGTCGTGGTCGGACACCTACACCGACGAGCACGGCACCATCGACCTGCGCCTGTTCTGCCGCGCCTCGCTCGCCGAGCACATGGACGCCGAGCGACTGTTCGCAGAGACCAAGCAGGGCTTCGGCTTCTACCACCGCAACTTCGGGATCCCCTACGCGTTCGGCAAGTACGACCAGCTGTTCGTGCCCGAGTTCAACGCCGGCGCGATGGAGAACGCCGGCGCCGTGACCTTCCTCGAGGACTACGTGTTCCGCTCCAAGGTCACGCGGTACCTGTACGAGCGCCGTGCCGAGACCGTGCTGCACGAGATGGCGCACATGTGGTTCGGCGACCTGGTCACGATGCAGTGGTGGGACGACCTGTGGCTCAACGAGTCCTTCGCCACCTTCGCGTCGGTGCTGAGCCAGGCCGAGGCCACCGAATACACCTCGGCGTGGACTACATTCGCGAACGTCGAGAAGTCCTGGGCGTATCGCCAGGACCAACTGCCGTCCACCCACCCCGTAGCCGCGGAGATCCCCGACCTGCAGGCGGTGGAGGTCAACTTCGACGGGATCACCTACGCCAAGGGTGCCTCCGTGCTCAAGCAGCTGGTCGCCTACGTCGGCCTGGAAGACTTCCTGGCCGGTCTGCGCAGCTACTTCCAGGCGCACAAGTTCTCCAACGCGACCTTCTCGGATCTGTTGGGCGCACTCGAGTCGGCCTCCGGTCGCGACCTGTCGGACTGGGGCGCCCAGTGGCTCAAGACCACCGGCATCAACATCCTCCGGCCCGACTTCGAGGTCGACGGTGACGGCCGCTTCACCCGGTTCGCGATCGTCCAGGAGGGCGCGCAGCCGGGCGCGGGCGAGTTCCGCACGCACCGCCTGGCGGTCGGCGTCTACTCCGATCACGACGGGAAGCTGGTGCGCACCGAGCGAGTCGAGCTCGACGTGACCGGCGAGCGGACCGACGTGCCCGAGCTGGTCGGCGTCGACCGCGGCCGCATCGTGCTGCTCAACGACGACGACCTCACCTACTGCTCGGTGCGGCTCGACCCCGACTCACTCGCCGAGGCCACTCGGCGGATCGGCGACATCGCCGACTCGCTCCCCCGCACCCTGGTGTGGTCCGCCGCCTGGGAGATGACCCGCCAGGCCGAGATGCGCGCCCGCGACTTCGTGGCGCTGATCGAGAGCGGCATCGGCGCCGAGACCGAGGTCGGCGTCGTGCAGCGGCTGCTGGTGCAGGCGCAGACCGCGCTCGGTTCGTACGCCGACCCGCAGTGGGCCGCCGCCGAGGGCTGGCCCTCGTTCTCGGCCCGGCTGCTCGCGCTGGCCCGCGCCGCCGAGCCCGGCTCCGACCATCAGCTCGCGTTCGTCAACGCGCTCGCCGGCTCGGTGCTCGGCGAGGCCGAGATCGCCGTCCTCCGTTCGCTTCTCGACGGCGAGTCGGCCGATCTGGACGGGCTCGCGGTGGACACCGATATGCGGTGGCGCCTCGTCATCGCGCTCGCCCGCTCGGGCGCCCTGGACGCCGACGGCACCACCGCGCCGGAGATCGAGGCGGAGATCGCCAAGGACCCGACGGCGACCGGCGAGCGCTCGGCCGCCACCGCCGAGGCGGCTCGGCCGCAGGCGCGGGTCAAGGAGGAGGCCTGGGAGAAGGTGTTCGGCGACGACACGCTGTCGAACACGCTCACCCGCGCGATCGCCGCCGGCATCGCCGCGCCCGGCCAGGGAGAACTGTTGGCGCCGTTCACCGCCCGTTACTTCGACGGCATCGACGCCGTGTGGTCGCGGCGCACGTCCGAGGTGGCGCAGACCGTGGTGATCGGGCTGTACCCGTCGTGGGACATCGACCCCGACGCGGTCGCGGCGGCCGACGCCTGGCTCGCGGGTGACCATCCCGCCGCACTGCGCAGGCTGGTCCTCGAGGGTCGCGACGGCGTCGCGCGCAGCCTCCGCGCCCGCGAGTTCGACCGCGCCTGACCACCATGTGCACGGTTCCGTCGGCCGCCAGGCCGACGGAACCGTGCACATGTTCAGGGCCTGGGGGCGCCGAACGCCGCCCGCAGCCACCACGGCGGGGCGAATTCCCGCCACTCCCCGTCCCGCAGGGCGAGCCGGTCCGCCACCGCCCACATGGCGGCCACGTTGTGTCCGTAGCCCAGATGACTGCCCAGGACCTCGATGTTCTCGGCCAGTGGAGACCGCTCGTCCAGGCATGTCCGCCACGAGACGATCCCGTCCAGCCGGCTGTAGATCGACGTCGCGGGGACCGGCAACGGCCCCTCGCCTGCCTCCAGGGGAAGGTCCAACTCGGCGACATGGAATCGTCGGAATGCTCCATACACGAGCCTGGCGTTGCTCTGATCGTGACGGGCGAGCTTGAACGGGCTGCCGAGCGTGATCACCTGCCGCACCAGATCAGGCCGTTGCCGGGTGACCTGGCGGGCGAAGATACCGCCGAGGCTCCAGCCGACCATGCTCACCGCACGCCCGTGCCGGTCGTGGATCTCGGCGAGCCGGTCCACGATGCCGGCCGAGATGCGATGCGTCGGACCGACGTTCACGCCCAAGTCCCACCCGTAGGTCGGATAACCGAGGCGCTTGAGGAACGCGCGCAGCGGCACCGTCAGCGCGTCACCGGTCCCCAGTCCGGGCAACACCAGCACGGGCTGCCCGTCGCCGAGCGGCGCGCGGGCGAGCACGGGCCAGGTCCAGCACAGGGTGCCGAACTCGCCGAGAGATCGGGCGTACTCCGTGGCCAGCAGCGGTAGCGACGGGGCGCGTCGGCGGGGCAGGACTTTGAGGGCGAGGCTCATCGGGTCAGCAGCCCACCATCGACAGGGACCGTGACCCCGGTCATGTAGCTGCCCGCGTCGCTGGCCATGAGCAGCAGCAGTCCGCACAGCTCCTCCGGGTCTCCCACACGCCCCGTCAGCGTGCGCGGGATGATCACCCGCGCGATGTAGTCGCCCTCGAACTCCGACGTCATCTCCGACGTGAAGTAGCCGGGTGCGATCGCATTGACGCGGATCCCCTTGCGACCGGTCCACTGCTGCGCGAGGTCTCGCGTAAGGCCGATGACCGCGGCCTTGCTCGCCGAATACGCCGCCTGCGGCAGCTCGGTCGTGGTGAGTCCCAGGACGCTGGCGATATTGATGATCGAACTGCCCGGCTTCATCACCCGGCCGCATTCCTGGGCCATCCAGTACGAGCCGTGCAGGTTCACGTCGATGATCGACCGGAAGTGCTCCGGTGTCTCGCGCGTGGCGGGCACCGCCGCCGCGACGCCGGCGTTGTTCACGAGCACGTCCACGCGCCCGAACTCCGCCATCGCGGACGCGACCACCGATGCGACGTCCTCGGGTCGGGCGACGTCGCAGCGCACCGGCAGTGCCCTGCGTCCCTCCGCCTCCACCAGCTTCCGGGTCTCGTCGAGCCGGTCGACCCGGCGAGCGGCGAGCACGACGTCGGCGCCCGCCTGGGCGAGCGCCCGCGCGAACGCCACTCCGAGCCCGCTGGACGCGCCGGTGACCACTGCCACCCGCCCATCGAGCCGGAACCTGTCCAGGACAGCCATATCTCTCCACTCCACTCGTGATCTCGTTGCGGGCGTGCGCCCGTCAGGACTCGATCGCGTCTGTGACGCCGACGGTGTCGAGCACCTCGCGCGCGTCCGCCGCCAGGTACGCGAGCATGATCAGGTCGTGCAGCGCGCCGTCGTGGTCGCGGATGTGGTCGCGCAGCAGCGCCTCACCCGTGAACCCCAGGTCGGCGAACATCTGCAGCACGGGCTCCTGCTCGGGTACCAGCTCGACGACGACCTTGCCCACCCCCGCGGTCAGCGCCCCGAGCAGGGCCGCCCGCACGAGGGCGCGCCCG
>NZ_BAABFR010000150.1:0-8665 GCF_039541155.1 Tsukamurella soli | reverse complement strand
TGACATCCCGCACGCCGTTCTCCTCGACACCTGGTTCCTGTTCCTCGACAGCTCAGAAACCTAGGCGGAGAACGGCGTGCGCTCGTTCAGGCGCGCCCGGCCACCCACAGATGCGTCAGGAGAGCCTGATATATCGCGCTTTCCGGGGGTGGTACGTCGCGCCGAGGTCGGCGCGACGAGGGAGGGGATGGCTCACGGACGCAGGTCGACCGCGTCACAGCGGTCGGTCGCCACTGCCGCTGCGGCCGCGGCCCGGGCGGACTCCGGGAGACGCACGGTGGTGCGGCGGTCGGTGGTGAGTCCGATGCGGTCCGCGAGGTCGATGCGTGCGCCGACCGCGACCGGGTCGTCGGAGCCGTCGAGGACCGCCTCGGCCCCGACGGGGATCCCGCCGACGGCACGGTCCGCGCAGGCGCCCCATACGTCGGCGTCGGACCACGTGATCCGGTGCTGCGGTGCGTCATTCGGACCCGTAGCAGCGGCGGCGAGGATCCAGTCGTCGAGGGCGTCGGGGTCGGACGGCGGCTCGGCGCCCAGCCGGCGCAGTGCGGCCGCGGCGGTCTGCGGCTCGGTGCGCGCGAAATCGGCGACGGTGAGGTTGCCCGCACGCGTCATGTACGACAGGGCCAGCAGCGCGGCGGGCTGATCCGCCCGCAGTCGGTAGCTCTCCCACCACCGTTGACTCCGCCCGGCGAGCTGTTTGAAGCGCTCGACCGCCGGCCGGCGGGCCGTCTCGTACGCGGCGAAGGCCTCCTCCAGGTCGCCGCACTCCCGGAGTGCGCGTTCGACCGCGATCGCGTCCTCGAGGGCGAGCTTGGTGCCGGAACCGAGCGTGTAGTGGGCGGTGTGGGCGGCGTCGCCGAGGAACACGATGTTCCCGGCCGACCACCGGTCGAGGCCCATGGTCGAGAATCGCGCCCATCGGCTGCGGTTGCCGAGCAACGGCCGGTGCTGCAGATCCTCGGCGAACACGTGCTCGAGGAGCGCGATGCTGCGGACGTCCGTCTCGCCCGGCCGGGTGCCGGCGTCGAATTCGGCGAGACCCGCCGCCTCCCAAGTCGTCTCGTCGGCCTCGAGGAGGAAGGTGCTATGGTCCGCCGAGTACGGGTACGCGTGGGCCACGAACAGTGCCTCGCCCTGGCGCCGAGCCGAGAAGAAGGCGTCGGGTATCGCGACGTCGATGCCGCACCACATGTAGCGGCCGCGCCCGATGCTCTCGTGCACCCCGACGTCGTCGGCGACCGATGCCCGGGTCGCGCTCCGGACACCGTCGGCGGCGATCACGACGTCGGCGTCGAGATCCACTGCGGCGACGCGGGACCCGTGTTCGACGCGCACTCCTGCCGCGCGCGCCGCGCGGTCGAGGACGGCGAGCAGCTCGGCACGCCCGACGGCGAGGTTGCGGGCGCCGTGCAGGGTCACGTCGTGCGGCACGTCGTCGAATACCTGCCGTAGCTTGAGGTCGTGTCCGGACCGGCTGATCGCGCGGATGCCGTCCGCAGTCTCGGGATCGGCGCGCCGCAGATTGACCATGGTCGCCTCGGTCAGGCCCACGCCGAACCCGAAGGTGGCGGTGTCGCGGCCGTTGCGCTCGTACACGGTCACGTCGATCGTCGGATCGTTGCGCTTGATCAGTCGTGCTGCGAAGAGCCCGGCGGGCCCGCCGCCGATCACCGCCACGGTTCGTCGCGTCATCATGTCTCCTAGGTGGGTGGTGGTCGGTATCAGGCGCCGGGCTCGGTCTCGACGATCCGAGAGACGTCCTCGCGCAGCGTCTTCCGAGAGACCTTGCCGACATTCGACAGTGGTAGCGCGGTACGGATCTCGACGCGCTCGGGGAACTTGTACTTGGCCAGGCCCTGGCCCGCGAGGTGGGCGGCCAGCGACTCGACGGTGAGCGGGGGCTTCCCGGGATGCATCACCAGGACGGCGCAGGCCCGCTCGCCGAGTACGCGGTCCGGCATCGCGACGACGGCGGCGTTGTCCACATCCGGGTGTTCGAGGATCAGCTCCTCGACCTCCTCGGCATGGATCTTCTCCACGCCACGGTTGATCACATCCTTGATCCGGCCGTCCACCGAGAAGTAGTCGATCCCGTCGATCCGGTGTACCCGGCCGAGATCGCCGGTCCGGTAGTACCCGTCCGTGGAGAAGGCAGTCGTGTTGTGGTGCGGCGCACGGAAATAGCCGCGGATCGTGTACGGACCCCGCATCCACAGCTCGCCGAGGTCCCCGACTGGTGCATCCTCACCGGAGATCGGGTCCACGACGCGCACCTCGTCGAGCGGCGAGATCGGCCGCCCGACGGTGTCGAGCACGACCTGCTCGGACGCGTCCTCGTCGGTCACCAGGAACATCCCCTCTGCCATGCCGAACATCTGGCGGAGGGGGAGGTGCACCTCGTCGAGAAGCCGCCGCGCGACATCGCCGGCGAGCTTCTGCCCGCCGACGACGTACTGCCGGATCGAGGTCAGGTCTGTCGACCGCGTACGCGGGTGATCGAGCATGCGGATCGCCACGGCGGGTGGGACCAGCGGCAGTGTCGTCGGACGTTCGGTCTCGATCAGGTCGAGCAGGACGTCGATGTCGGCGTTGGGGGCGAGTACCAGGGTGGCGCCCGAGAGCAGCGCGGGCTGCAGTGCGAGGGCTATTCCGGCGTTGTGCAGCAACGGCAACGGGTAGAGCACGACGGTCGACTCGGACCAGCCGAGGGCGCTCGCCCACGCCCGGGAGTTATAGGTGTACTCCTCGTGTAGTCGGGGTGCGACCTTCGGCAGTCCGGTCGTTCCGCCGGACAGCTGGAAGACGGCGACCGATGCGAGATCGACATCGGGGGTCGTCGGCGGCTCGTCGCCGGCCGCGATGATCCCGCGGTAGCCGACGGTGCCGCCACCCTCGTCGCCGCGCACCACCACGGTCACTGCGACGACCCCGCGCTCGAGCAGGTCGACGGCGACCGGCAGCAGGCGTCCGCCGCCGAAGTCGCCCTGCGTGAACAGTCCGCGGGCGCCGACATGGCGGGCGAGCAACTCGATCTCGCGCGGCCCGTGCTGAGCAAGGGTGCAGACGGGCACCAAGCCGGCCCGCAACGCCCCGAGGTAGCAGACGACGGTCTCTGCGACGTTGCCGAGCTGGAACATGACCCGGTCGCCCGGCTCGAGCGCGGTGGCGCGGAGGACGCCGGACGCGAAGGCGTCGACCCGGGCACCGAGCTCGGCGTACGTCCAGCGCGTCTCGGGGGTGACGACGGCGGGGCGATCGCCGAAATCCGCGAAGCGGGAGGTCAGTTCGTCCGGCAGGCTCCGATTCCGCCAGACACCTGCCGCCCGGTACTCCGCGACCGCGGCGGCAGGGTAGGGAACCACGCCCGGTGTGGCGTCGGACACAGCCTTGATTGACATAGTCGTGAAACTACTGACAGAAATGTCGAAAGTCAACGGTGGGTCGTCGACTTGCGGCATGTCGCGTGCCGATGGCGGCTCTGCTCGTTCGACCGGACGTGGCGCGACACGCCGCGCCCCCGGGTGACTTGTCATGGTTTCGGGGCGTACCATTCCGGACGATAAGTCCGGTAGTTCGGGGTGGAGACGCACGCCCTGCGCGTCTGCAGGGTGGTGTCGACGATGGTGACGACAGAGTCTGTCCCGGCGGCCCCTCCCGCTGCCGCCGAGGCCGAGCGGGCGCTTCCAGCGGACCTGACACGCGTCGTCCTGTTCCTCGGGGTGGTGGTGGTCCATTGCGTGACCACGATCGACTACACCCCGGACGTGGTTCGGGGAGCGGGGATGGCATCCGTGCTGCTGCACGTCACGCGCTACGGATTCGTGGCGGTGACCCTGTTCGTGCTGGTGCTCAGCGTGCGTGGGCGCAGCATGACGGCGACGCAGTTCTGGCGCAAGCGTTTCGGGCTTATCGTGGTGCCGTTCCTGGTCTGGACGCTTGTGTATTCGGTCACCGACCACCTCCTCGTCGGGGGCGATCCGTTCCCGTCGCCCGGTCGATTCCTCGGCGATCTGGCGCGCACCGCCGTTACCGGCAGTGCGAAGTACCAGCTGTACTTCCTGCTCGTCTCGATGCAGGTCTACCTGCTGTTCCCCGTTCTGTCGCGACTCGTGGCACGAGCCGGAGACCGTCCGTGGTGGATCCTGTCGGCCGCGGGCGCGATCCAACTGACCGCTTTCGCGTTCTACCAGTACGTCCCGCGCCCGAGTGCGGAGCCGTGGGACACGCTGTTCAACCACATGTGGAAGCTGCTCCCGATGTACGCCCTGTTCGTGGCGATCGGCATGCTCGCCGCCCTGCATCTCGACACCGTCTCGGCCTGGCTCCGTGCACATCTCGTGCCGGTCGTCCTGCTGGCCGTCGCGTCGGGCGCCTTCAGCATCGGAGCGTATGTCCGGGCGACCGATCCGGGGGTCGTGCCGCCGCGCGCGACCACCGCGTGGAACCCGCTGTATCTGCCGTGGTTCGTCGCCGGTGTGACTCTGCTGTGGGTGGCGGCGATGTTCTGGGATGACCTGCGAAGCGCAGGGCGCCACGTCGGACGGCGTGCCGTGTCGTATGCGACGGTCCGCGCGTTCGGTGTGTTCGCGGCCCATCCGCTGGTGCTCGACATCCTGGCCAGGGCAGGCTTCTTCGACCTGCTCCGCAGTTGGTTCCCGGCGTCCGCGACGTTGCGGACCGTAGTGCTGGCGGCCGCGGTCCTGGCGATCTCGCTGCTGTTCGTCGACGTCGTACTGCGCACTCCGATCAGTCGCTGGGTCGTTGCCCGCGACCGGATCCGGTGGGTCCCGCGACGCGGGTAGGACGTCCGGGTTCAGGTCGGCGTCGTGATGACGACGACCGCCTCGGCACCGCCGTCGACGGCGGCGAAACGGTGCGGACCGTCGCTGGTCCAGCTGACGGACTCACCGGCACCCAACGTGGACTCCGCGCCGAGCAGCCCGACGCGGACGCGGCCGGCGACCACGGTGAGGTGCTCCCGCACGGAGTCGCCATGGGCGGGGGAGACGTGGTCGGCTCCGGCTGGGAACTCCAGCCGGAACACCTCGACCGTCATCGCCGGGAGATGTCGCACCGAGAGCAGGACCGTCCGCATCCCGCTGTGGGCGGCACCGTCGATCCCCGGGGCTTCCCCGATCAGAGCCGTGAGCGGGACGTCGAGGGGGCCGCACAGCGCGTACAGCGTCTCGATGGTGGGATTGCGTCCGCCGGCCTCGATCTCGGAGAGCGAACCCTTGCCGACGCTCGCGCGTCGGGCGAGCTCGGAGAGACTGAGGCCGCGTTCGGCGCGTAGCTCGCGCAGTCGGCGGCCCACCTCGGGTGCGCCGTCGGCGCGTGCGTCCTTATTCACTGGTGCCTCCTCGGTCCTTCATGATACGTTCCGTTGTCAGAACGTTCTGTATTCGGAACAGGAGTGGTGATGGCTGAACGCGTGGGCATAGGCGTGCCGATCGGCGCGGGCATCGTGTGCGCGCTCGTGGGTTTCACATCGTCGTTCGCCGTGGTACTTGCGGGGCTTCGCGCCGTGGGGGCCGACGCGGCGCAGGCGACGTCCGGGCTGATCGCCGTCGGCCTCGCGATGGGCGTCGCTGCCCTGCTGCTGTCGTGGCGGTTCCGGATGCCGATCACCTGCGCCTGGTCGACACCGGGTGCGGCGCTGCTGATCTCGACAGGCGCGATCGCGGGCGGCTGGCCTGCTGCCGTCGGGGCGTTCGTGGTCACGGGAGCGCTGTTCGTCCTCACCGGGTTGTGGCCGGCCCTGTCGTCGCTGGTGGCGCGGATTCCCGCGCCGATCGCCCAGGCGATGTTGGCGGGTGTGCTGCTGCCGCTGTGCATGGCACCGGTGACGGGGCTTTCGCACAATCCCGCGGCCATCGCACCCGTCCTGCTGGTCTGGCTGGTGCTGCTGAAGCTCGCGCCGCGGCTCGCGGTGCCCGGGGCGTTCGTGGCTGCGCTCGTGGTCATCGTGGTGTCGCTGATCCACAGTGGGCACGCGCCGGGGGCTTCGGCGTTCGTACCGCATCTCGCGTGGACCGCGCCGCACGTGACGCTGCAGGCGGTGACCGGCATCGTGATCCCGCTGTACGTGGTCACGATGGCATCGCAGAACATCCCGGGCGTGGCGGTGATGGGCACCTACGGGTATCGCGTCCCGTGGCGCGCGTCGTTGACGGTCACCGGTGTCGGGTCGATGGCCGCGGCGGCGTTCGGCGGCCACGCGATCAACCTCGCGGCGATCACCGCCGCGCTCGCCGCGGCACCCGAGGCGGATCCCGATCGGGAGCGGCGTTGGGTCGCGGGATTCACCGCCGGCTGCGTCTACGTGGTCCTCGCGGGGCTGTCTGCGGGGCTGATCGCCGTGGTATTGGACGCACCCGCAGGGGTCGTGCAGGCGGTGGCGGGGGTGGCGCTGCTGGGCGCGTTCTCGTCGTCGGCGGCCGGGGCGATGGCAGAGGAGTCCGCACGCATCCCGGCGGCGGTCGCGTTCGTGATCGCGGCGTCGGGGACCGCGATCGCAGGGATCGGCTCGGCGTTCTGGGCGCTGCTGGTGGGGATCGTGGTGTATCTGGTGTTCCGGTGGCAGCGGCACCGGCCGGTGCGCGAGGAAGACCCCCAGGAGTGTCCAAAAAGCGTCGTGTAGCGACGCTTTCCGGACACGATCACCGGTGACGACGCACCGCTGGCGGGCCGCTCAGCGCTCGGCGCGTTGGACTCGGCCGATCCAGATCGTGGCGACCACGGAGATCACGCCCGTCACGGCGAGATAGGACGCCGCTGTCCACGGCTTTCCGCCGGCACCGTGGATCAGGGCCGTGAGGATGAGTGGCGTGAGGCCCGACGCGTAGATTCCCGAGAACTGGTACACGACGGAGATTCCGGTGTACCGGATCTCGGTGGGGAACAGCTCGGCGAACAGTGTGCCCTGCGCGCCGTAGAACAGGCCGTGGATGAGGCCGAACGCCAGTATCAGCCCGAGCGTGAACCACAGCAGGGACCCGGTGCCGAACAGGGCGAACACCGGGATCACCGCGATCGTGTACAGCGCGATTCCGACGCCGTAGACCCTGACAGCCCCGAACCGGTCGGTGAGCGCGCCGGACACCGGGATGACGAACGCCATGATCGCCGCGGCGATGGAGACGGCGATCAGGACAGGGACCTTGTGCAGGCCCAGCGACGCGGTGGCGTAGGTGATCGCGAATACGCCCCAGGTGTTGAACGCGCTGCCCTCCGCCCATCGCGCGAGGCAGCCGAGCACGGTGTTGCGCCGGCTGACCGGGTCTGCGAGCAGCGTCCGGATCGGCGCGCGACTGCGGTCCAGCGTGCGGGCGGCCGCGAGGAACGCGGGGGTCTCGTCGACGGCGAGCCGGACCAGCACGCCGATCACCACCAGCACGATGCTCACACCGAACGCGATGCGCCAGCCGTATTTCAGGAAGGCGTCACCGTCGAACACCGTCTGCAGCAGGGCGAACGCGGCGGTCCCGAGCCCGAGGCCCAACGCGAGCCCGATCTGTGGGACGGCGCCGTATCTGCCCCGCCGGCCGGCGGGCGCATGCTCGACCGCGAGGAGCACGGCGCCGGCCCACTCGCCGCCCAGCGCGAAGCCCTGCACGATCCGCAGCAGTAGGAGCAGCAGCGGGGCCGCGATGCCGACGCTGGCGGCCGTCGGTAGCGCACCCATCAGGGCGGTGGCGACGCCCATGAGCAGCATGGTCAGCGCGAGGGTCCGGCGGCGTCCGATTCGGTCGCCGATGTGCCCGAACACCAGCCCCCCGATCGGCCGCATGAGGAAGCCGACCGCGAAGGTCGCGAAGCTGAGCATCGTGCCGACGAACGAGCTGGTGCCGGGGAAGAACAGCTTGTTGAACACGAGCGACGCCGCGGTCGAGTAGAGGAAGAAGTCGTACCACTCGATCGTCGTCCCGAGTAGGGACGCTGCGACCACCCGACGCAGTGCGGCGGGATCGGGGGAGTCGACGGTGTCGGCGCGTCCGGCGAGGGTAGAGGTCACCGAGCGGACGATATCCGTGCTGCCCGGTGGGGTCACGACTTCTACTCACGATGATCTGAGTGCGCAGGCCGGGGCCGGATAGGGCCGCTCGACGGGCGGAGGCGCCTGACCGTAGTATCTACGCTGGTCGCCGCCGCGGCCACCGGGATGTGGCGCAGCTTGGTAGCGCATTCGCTTTGGGAGCGAAGGGTCGCAGGTTCGAATCCTGTCATCCCGACCAGATAAACCGCAGGTCAGAAGACGTTTCGGGGAGTCTTCCTCCCTTGCGCGGATCGCGAACCTGCCACAACTTGCCACAGTCGCTCGGCAAACCCCCGGGAGGTGTGGCAACGTCGCTGCCGGCGCCGCCCGCGGAGCGAGACTTGCCGCGCAGGGTGACGGTCTGCGTCAGCTGGACTGCCCGGTACCGCCGGTAACCTTGCCCTCGCCGAAGAACTCCGAGCCGCCGTGGCCGCCGCCGCCAGCACTGCCGCCGGCACCGCCGGCGTTATAGCGATTGGGACCCGCCAGTCCACTTCCCGTGCCGCCACCACCGCCCGCCGCGCCATCGGCGCCGGCATTTCCGTTCCCGGTCGTGGCGAGGAGGCTGGCGGCGGAGGTGCCGCCGCCGCCCCCGCCACCGCCCGTGCCCGCGCCGCCTGCGCCTCC
>NZ_BAABFR010000149.1:0-8677 GCF_039541155.1 Tsukamurella soli | reverse complement strand
GAGGTGGCCCGTGCGGTGGCCGACGGTGCCGTGGCGGTCGCCTCCCGCCTGGACGTCGCCGTTGCACGGGCGTCGGCGCACCGGGACGCGCTGGAGGCCGAGCGGGCCGAGCGGGGCGGGGCTCTGGACGTGGCGCGCGCCGAGTCGTCCTCGTTGAGCGCACGGCTCGCGCAGCTGACCGACGCCGTGCACCGCGACGAGGTGGCCAAGGCGCAGGCGCAGCTGCGGATCGAACAGCTCGAGGAACAGATCCTGGAGACGCACGGGATGTCGCCGGACGACCTGATCGCGGAGTACGGGCCGGACGTGCCGCTGCCACCGTCGGCGCTCGAGGTTGCCGAGTACGAGGCCGCCAAGGAGCGGGGCGAGCAGGTGGTCGCGCCGGCGCCCCTGGCCTTCGACCGCGCGGTGCAGCTGCGCCGCCTCAAGGCCGCGGAGAAGGACCTCGCGACGCTCGGGCGCGTGAATCCCCTTGCACTGGAGGAGTTCGCGGCGCTCGAAGAGCGGTACAACTTCCTGTCGACGCAGCTCGAGGACGTCAAGAACGCCCGAAAGGACCTGCTCGAGGTGGTGCAGGAGGTGGACGCCAAGATCCTGCAGGTGTTCACCGAGGCGTACGCCGACGTGGAGCGCGAGTTCGTCGAGGTGTTCGCGACCCTGTTCCCCGGCGGCGAGGGGCGGTTGGTGCTGACCCAGCCCGGTGACATGCTCGCGACCGGCATCGACGTGGAGGCGCGGCCGCCGGGGAAGAAAGTGAAGCGGCTGTCGCTGCTGTC
Organism: Tsukamurella soli; assembly: GCF_039541155.1. Taxonomy (NCBI): domain Bacteria; kingdom Bacillati; phylum Actinomycetota; class Actinomycetes; order Mycobacteriales; family Tsukamurellaceae; genus Tsukamurella; species Tsukamurella soli. The sequence goes on along the minus strand of NZ_BAABFR010000149.1, from coordinate 7,901 downwards.
CGGCGGCGAGAAGTCGCTGACGGCGATCGCGATGCTGGTGGCCATCTTCCGCGCGCGGCCGTCACCGTTCTACATCATGGACGAGGTCGAGGCGGCGTTGGACGATACCAACCTGCGCCGGCTGATCTCGCTGTTCGAGCAGTTGCGCGACAAGTCGCAGCTGATCGTGATCACGCACCAGAAGCCGACAATGGAGGTCGCCGACGCCCTGTACGGGGTCTCGATGCGCGGCGACGGGATCACGCAGGTGATCTCCCAACGCATGCGGGGGCAGGAGTTGGGCGCGCAGGCCGTGTGAATCGCGAGGTTCAGTAACCGCTGTGGCTGACCTCGGCGGGGGCGACCTCGATGCCGAAATCCTCGGCCTGGTGCACGATCTTCTGCGCCCGCGCAAGGCGAGGCAGGTCCGAGCCGTCGGTGATCTTGCCGCCGGACGCCTCGAACGCGGCGATGAATCCGTGCGCCCACGCGATGTCCTTCTCGCTGGGGCTCAGCCCCGCGTTGATGATCGCGGCGTGCTCGTGGGTGAGACAGAGCTTGCCCGACATACCCATCTCCTTGGCGTGCGCCGTTCCCGACGGCAGGTGGGTGATGTTGAGGGTGGGGCCGTCGATGGGAGCGGGTAGCCGTGCGGCTCGCGAGGCGATCACCAGCTGCGAGCGGGCGTAGACCAGCGCGATCGGGTCCTCGCCGGCCGCGGTGTCGCGCTTGAAGTCTCCGGTGCCGAACGCGATGCGGAAGGTGGACGGTGCAGCCGCTATATGTGCCACGTTCTGCATGCCGCGGGCGGTCTCGACCAGGGCGAGGATGCGGGTCCCGTCCACCAGGCGGTCGGCGGTGTCGTCGAGGTGGCTCGATGATTCGGATTTGGCCAGCATCACGCCTTCGAGGCCCTCGCACTGCTTGAGCGCCGCGCAGTCCTCGCTCCAGAACTCACTGGATGCGTCGTTGATGCGCACCCAGGCGCGGTGGCCGGTGGTGAGCCACTCGACGGTGTCCTTGCGGGCCTGCTTCTTGTCGTTCGCGGCGACCGCGTCCTCCATGTCGATGATGATCGCGTCTGCCTCGCTCTCCTGCGCTATCGCGAAGAGCTCGGGATGGGAGGCCGGCACGAGCAGCCAGGAGCGGGCGATCTGGGGCGAAATAGTGCGTGGACTCACTCGTGGAATCCTAGGCGGTCGTGGCGCGGGGGTGGGGGGTATCGATGTACAGGTCGCTCGAGGACCGGCTGATCCTGGAGCGCATGAATCCCGGTTGCGCTGTAGGAGGCTCGGCCGCCGGGGCGGTCCGCCGCTCGGGAAGACGGCGAAGCGGCTGTCGCGGGTGGGCAGCTGGTGAGCCCAACCTTTGCACCGAAAGTGCGATGAAACGGCAAGGTGAAAGGGCACTTTGGGCGCAAAGGTTCGAGGGGACCGTTAGGCGAGCCGATTCGCGATCACGGGGAGCGCTCGATCGTCGGACGGCAGCCAGGGGACATGCTCAAGCTCACCTCGCGCGAGCCACCTCAGGGCGTCGTGTGAGTCGAGGGGCGTCGGAGTTCCCGCTGTGACCGTCGCGAAGTAGAGGCGTAGCGCGTATGTCTGGGAGATCGGCCAGGCGCCATCGGGATGGGTGAGTTCGGTGCCGACGTCGATCGTGACTCCGAGTTCCTCCCGGATCTCCCGGGCGAGTGCCTCCCGCGGCGTTTCGCCACTCTCGACCTTGCCGCCTGGGAACTCCCACATTCCCGCGAGTTCCGTTGGACGGGTCCGCCGGGCCGCCAAGACTCGGTTAGGGGCGGCCAGGTCATCGACGATGACCGCGCCGACGACGAGCTGCGGCTGATCAGGCGTCGTCGTCACGCGATCAGGAACCTTTCGTACCGGGCCGCGAGGAGGCCTCGGTCGGGGCGTGCGGCGCGCGTCCTCGGAATCACCATCAGAGGCTGGTTGTGTCGCTCCTGCAGGCCGTGCTTGAGCATCGGCCCGTCGACCTCCTCTAGGAGGTCGACGCGGATCTTCACATCATGATCCGGTGTGATGCCGAGGATGTTGCTGTCGTACGCCGCATGGTGAATCTTGCACAACGCGAGACCGTTGGCCACTGCAGCAGCGCCGCCGTCCGAGTCGGCGTCGATGTGAGCCGCATCGAGCAACTCGCGGTGACCCAGCGCGCATACGGCGCAACGGTCCTCGTAGGCGAGTAGTACTCGGGATCGGAACACCGGCTGGTGTAGCCGAACCTTCGAGTCACGGGTGACGTAACGACGGAGCACCGCCTCGATGGGGGAGTCTGGTCGATAGAGTCCGCTCGTAGCATCGGTTGCGACGACGAAACGATGCTGAGTCGGCTCATCGCCGATGATGTATACGGGAAAGATGGCCTGAAACACGGCCGGGGCGATGCCGTAGAACCACGCCAGCGGGACCGCCGCGTCGATCGCGGCACGTACACCGACGTTGTCGCCCTCGTTCGGATCGGTCCCTTTCCATGCGTAGCGGAGAAATCCATCGTCGCCGATCTCGTCGGTGTAGTCGAATCGCTTCTTGCGATCGAACGGCGTCATGATCGTCAGCGCCGCGCTCAGTTCGGTCGGTTTGCGGATCCCGCGTTGACGGTCGATGAGCTTGAAGGGGTGCCCGTTGAAAGTGAAGTCCTGCTCGAGGGCGAGTCGGGTGATCGGGTCCCGCTGGTCGACGGTGGCATCCGCGAGAAAGTCGAGCATCTCGATGCGGAGCGCGCTCTCGGTCGTCGCGTCAAACTGTCTGGGGGCCACAGGCTCACGTTACTGCAGGCTCCAGACCAGTAGACCGGTCGCGCCGTGAAGCGGGTGGCTTCGTTGGAAGGTTCTCGAGCATCGTGGCGCTGTACTGAGGCCGACTTTGCTCCGCGCCGCCGGGCTCGCTACCGAAATGACCGCGGACCAGACGGCCTGGGTGGCCGGGCCGATCGCACATCGTCTCCGCGTGCCGCCCTGTCAAGCGTCGTCCCCCGCGGCCATGCCCAGGCCCGGAAGATGACGGGTGTCCGCTGCGGTGGTTCAGGCGCCGCAGTAGTAGGTGCCGGCCTGCGCGGTGTCGTTGCTGTTGCAGAAGGGGAAGCCCTGGTCGCCGCCGGCCACCGTCAACGTCAGGCCCTGACCGCCGCCCACGAGCGTGATCGAGACTGCTCCACCCACCGGGTTCTTCGTGTTGGAGGACGCGGTGATGGTTCCGGTGGCGGTGTTGCCGGACACCGATGCGAGCGCGAAATCCACGGTCCCCGTGACTCCGCAGCCCGACATCGGCGCGTCGGGGCAGCTCGACGTGTCGGAGTACGTCTCCCGGCCGGTCCCGTTCGACGCGATGGTGAGCCCCTCCTCGTGGGCGTGCCAGCTTCCCGCGAACGAGGCGAAGGACGGCGCCGCGGGCTCTGTCGTGATCGCCGTCGTGGTCACCGGAGTCGGCGCGGGCGTTGTGGTGACGGGGACGGGGGCCGGTGTCGGTGGCGCCGGCGAGGGAGCGCCGGCGAGTGGGGCGGGCGAGGCGGCCGGGCCGCTCGCCGTGGTCGACCCGCCGCGCGCCAACGCCACGCCGATGACTGCGGCGATTGCGGCGAGCGCGAGGATCACGGCGACGAGCGCGATCACCTTGCCCCGCGAGTCGGACGGTGCGGGTGCACGGGGTCCGGTGGGTCGGTCGGTGCTCGGCGCTCCGAGCGGAGTAGCGGATCGTTGCACCGTCGGTCGGACAGCGTCGGTGGTGTTCGGTTGCGGCGCACGCGCAATCGGTGTGGGGTTGCGCAGTGCGGCCGTGAACTCCGCGCAGCTGGAGTAGCGGTCGGCCGGATCCTTCGCGAGCACCCGCGCGAACACCGCGTCGAGGTACCCGGGAAGCCGCGGCGCTCGCTCGGTGACCGGCGGCACCGGGCGGTACAGATGCGCGGACATCAGCGCGGGAATCGAGTTCCCGGCGTAGGGGAGGGTTCCGGTGAGGAGTTCGAATGCGGTGCAGCCGAGGGAGTAGATGTCGGCCCGGTTGTCGAGGTCGCGTCCCTCGATCGCTTCCGGAGCGATGTAGCTCATGGTGCCGACGGTGACCCCCGTCGACGTCAACGACGTCGCCTCGCCCGCGGCCTTCGCGATGCCGAAGTCCGCGAGTTTGACCGTCTCGGCGACTGTTCCATCGATGGCCACGAGGATGTTCGCGGGCTTGACATCGCGGTGCGTGATCTGCTGTTTGCGCCAGGCGTAGTCCAGAGCGCCGCCGGCGCCGCCGATCACGTCTGCGGCGAGGTCCAGCGTGAACGGTCCGCGGGATGCGAGCAGGCGCGCAGCATCGGTGCCGTCGATGTACTCCATCGTCAGCCACAGGCGGCCCTCGAACTCGCCGCGGTCGTGCAGGGTGACGATGTTGGGGTGGCTCAGCGGGGCGAGGAGGTCGGCCTCGCGGAGGAACCGGGCCTTGAAATCCTGGTTGCCGCTCATCGCGGCGTTGAGCAGTTTGAGGGCGTCGCGCCGGGGCAGGCGCGGATGCTGCACCAGGTACACCTCGCCCATACCGCCGACTCCGAGGAGCCGAACGACGCGATAGCCGGCGATGGCCTGGTAGGCCTGCTCTGCCATGTCTGGACGGTACAGCGCCGTGGCCGGCGCCGCGCCGCAGACGAGCCAACCGGCACCGTCGGACCTGGCGTGTCACGCCCGGATGCGCAGGCGCCACAGCGCGAGCGCGGTGAGTACCGCAGTCCAGACGGCGACGATGCCGATCGCGGCGACGGGAGACCAGGTGATCTCGCCGACCCGGACGCCGATCATCGCGTACTCGGCATCGGTGACCGGGAGCCAGGCCGCGATCGTGCGGCCCACGTCGGGGATCGCCGGAACCACAACGGATTCCGCGACGTACCACCAGCCCAGCACCGCCGTCACGGCGGCGGCGCTGGTTCGCAGCGCCGTGCCGACGGCGAGGCCGGCGAGGGCCAGCAGAACAGCGACGACGGGCACTGTCCACGCCAGCCGCGCGATCTCGGCGCCGGGTGCGGATACGGCGGCGGTGGGGTCGGCGTTGTGACTCGCCAGGATCGCGAGGCCGATGGCGGCGGTCGTGAGGACCGCGACGCCGACCAGTGCGACGACAGCTGCCACCAGCGCCTTCGCCGCGTAGGTCAGGGCGGGACGGGGGAACACGAGCCGGGTCAGCCAGACGGTGCCGGCGTCGTGGTCGGCGGTGTGCAGCAGCGCGCCAGCCGCCGCGGTGAGGGCGCCGCCGAGGAGCCCGAACCCGTAGAGCGCCGTGTCGACGGTGGGGTGCCCGATCCCGGCGCCGAACACGCCGACCAGTACAGCGGCACCCAGCGTGACGACCGTGACGGCGACGGACAGCGCGCGCAGCGCCGGGGTCGTGCGGGCCTTGAGCAGCTCGGCGAGCACTGCGCGGACGAACCGTGGCCGCGGGCGCGGATCCGGTGCGAGCGCGCCGTCGGGCGCAGCCGGGCCGGTGATCCCGCCGTCCGGATCCTGCTCGGTGAGAGTGAAGTAGACGTCCTCGAGGGTTACCGGACCGCGCTCGGTGCGGCGGTGTAGGCCGCCGGGCGGGCCCGCGGCGACCGGCGCGGCGTGCCGGTCGAGCAGGTCGGCCAGCGGCTCGTCGGCGACGATGCGCCCGCGATCGATGAGCACGATGTGGTCGGCGGTGCGCTCCAGCTCCGCGAGCAGATGCGACGAGACGAGCACGGTGCGTCCCTCGGCGGCGAAGCGCCGCAACACGACTCGGGTCCAGGCGATCGCCTCCGGGTCGAGCCCGTTGACGGGCTCGTCGAGCACGATCACGGCGGGGTCGCCGAGTAGCGCGCCGGCCACCGCGAGCCGCTGCCGCATGCCGAGCGAGTACTCTGCTGCGGGCCGGTCCGCGACGTGCTGCAACCCGACCAGGGCGAGGGCCTCGTCGGCGCGCCCACGCGGGACCCCGATGCCCGCCGCCAGCCAGCGCAGGTGATCGGCGGCGGATCGCCTGGGTGCCAGCCAGTCCGCGTCCAGCATGACGCCGATCTCGGCGGCCGGATTGCGATGATCGCGGTAGGCGACACCGTCGATCGTGACGCTGCCCGACGTGGGTCGCTCGAGCCCCGCGACCATCCGCAGCGTCGTCGACTTGCCCGAGCCGTTGGGCCCGATGAAGCCGGTCACAGTGCCCGGCTCGGCGATGAACGAGACGCCCGCGACAGCGACGACACCGTCGTATTCCTTGGTCGCACCTCGCAATTCGATCATGGCGTGGGCCTGCCGGCGGCCCTGCTACTCCGGGCGAAGGCGCCCAGCCGGCCCAGCCCCGTCGTCGCGATCGTCGAGTAGTGGCCCGTCTGCAAACCGACCACGACCTGGTACTCCCACGCAACGAGGCACGCCCCGAGTGGCGACGCGGCCATCTCCTGCAGCACGGGGGTCATGTCGTTGCCGGCCTTGGTGAGAGCCTCGATCAGCTGCTTTCGGTAGGGCTGGTAGAACGGCTTGATCGTGTTCAGCGTGTTCTGCTCGCCCGCGTTGAGCGCGCCGACGGGACCCTTCAGCGCCGGCTGCGCGCCGGTGATCTGCGGCTGCGCGGCCGCGAGGAACGGCCCCGCGAGGCTGAGCACGGGGTCGTACGCCTGGCCTGCCGCGAATGCCTCGTCCGTGAACGCCCCCGCCGCCGGGGCGAGCAGGATCAGCGATGCGAGGCCACCTTTGAGCTTCGGCTTGGGCCACCCGAGCGGGCACTGGACGTCGGCGGGATTGATGCCGACGGCCCCACCTGCTCCGGGGAGCGCGGGTGAGCCGGCCGAGGTTGACGGTGCCGAGGTTGATGATGCCGAGGTTGACTGGACCGAGGGCACCGATGGGGACGGCGACGGCGTGGGGGACGGCGCCGCGGCCGCCGTCGAGCTGACCGAGAGTGCGACGGACGTGACCACCACCGGGAGCGCGAACAGGTAACGGCGGCGGGACCTGCCGTCGGGTCGCGCGTGGGTGAATCGCTCGAACATGAAGACCTCCGGATCAGGGGGTGGCGGACGGCGCAGCGGGGCTGCCTGCGGAGGGCTCGAACGTGCCCTCGAGGTGCCAGACCCCGGTGAAGTCGTTGAACGGGCCGCCGGCGATGTGGCTGCTCCAGTCGAGGGTGAAGTGCCTGGTCTGGGGGTCGTAGGTCCCGGTCGCCTGCGGGCCGGTGGTCCTGGCCGTCGCCGGCTGCGCGAGCCACCTGTGCGACACCCAGTCCCACGCGCGAGTCACCTTCTGTTGCCCCGGCGGCTGCGGCCCGGTGGACGGAACAGGCTTGGGCGCACCCTGATTGAACTCCTGGTTGTTCCACGACGCCGCCCACGCCGACACGTCGGCCGTGAGCCGGCCGTCGAGCTCCGTGACGCTGGGCGGCGGCAGTGGCGTGTGGGTCTGGGGATCGACGGGGTTGGTCGAGATCCCGAACAGCACGTCGAAGAAGCCCGTCGGCCGCGTCACCGAGGAGGACAGCGAGTTGCCGCCCTTGAAGCCCGGCCGCGCCTCGGTCTGGTAGGACCCGGTGCGCAGGCCGCCGGCGGTGCCCGGCTGAAGCGGCGTGACCTGGCCGCCGTCGACCGTCGAGTTGGCGTTGGTGACGTACGGGCCGGCGGCGGCGGTGCCCCCGACGATCGCCATCTTGAACCAGGTGCCGGTGAGGTGCCCGCCGCGTTCCGCGCCGGGCGTCAGGCGGAACAGTCCGACCAACTCGTGCGATCCCGCGGCAGCGTTGGCGCCGGCGGGCGCCGACGACGCGGCCGACCTACCCGAGGGCTGTGCGCCACACCCGGCCGCCAGCACGCCGACCAGCGCGATCGCCGCAGCGGTGTGCCTAGTACGTCCCATGCGCAGATTCCTTGTCGATGAGGCGGGCAGGATAGGAGGCGCCCGGTCGGCGGGCCCGACAAGTCGG
>NZ_BAABFR010000148.1:0-8680 GCF_039541155.1 Tsukamurella soli | reverse complement strand
GTCATAACCGAACAACAACCCACCGAACGTGGCCACCACAGCCACCACATTCATCCGCTGCTGCTGCGGCCCCGACCGCAACGGTGGCAACGCCATCGGTCTCGAAGGCCTCGAAGGTAGTGCGTTCTGGCTCATTTGCTGTCTCCTGACTCCCACGGGTGCGGACGTGCGATCCGCCCGGTGCCCGACGCCACCTGGTCGCAGGTGAGGCGGGCGTCGGGCGGCGCACGTCGGCGTCGTCGATCGCCCGCACACGGGCACGCACCGACCTTCGGCTAGTACGTTCTAGTTCGCGCTGACGAGACCTAGAGCATGCGAGACGACTGGTGGTCGATGCGCTCCCAGTCCGTTGCGCCGGACTGGCGTACGACGGGACATCCCCGGATCGCGACTGCCGCGACCCCAAGAAGAATGCCAGTGATGCACGACACAGTCAAGGGTTGTCGTAGACATTGTGCAGACATTCGATCTTTTGATCCGCTCCGCGGATGAGCGCCACGAGACCCGTCCACACCTGCCGATCGACGGCAGAGTCACTGTTCAGACGGCCGCACCGACACTGATAGACGCAATCGGGATGCGTACCGTTCCAATTCCATCAGCGATGGTAACGAACAACTTCAGTCCGATATGATCGATTGACCGGACAATTATCACTCGGACCGACGCGGATCGGTACCCAGAGACGTCGATCGGACGGGGGCGTCACGACCGGCCGCCGACCGGTCCGGCGGTGGTGCGGACCACGAGACTCGGCGCGAGCACGACGTCCTCGGGTGGCCCGCCGTCGAGGCGACGCACGACCTGCGCCACGACCTCCTCGGCGATCCGGCCGGCGTCCTGCGCCACGGTCGACAGCCCGATGTGGTCCATGCGCGACAGACGCGAGTCGTCGTAGCCGATCACCGAGACCTCACCAGGGACGTCGATCCTCCGGCGCAGTAGCACGTCCAGCACCCCGATCGCGCACCGGTCGTTGAACGCCAGCACCGCAGTGGGTCGTCGCCGGTCGCCCTCGAGGACGGCGGTCATCGCGCGCACCCCGTCGGGCTCCGACGGTCCGCCCGGCACCACGTGAGCGTCGTCGCCGAGGCCGTGTTCGGCCACGCCGAGCGCGAACCCCGTCAGGCGTTCGGCCGCCCCCGGGGCGTCGGCACCGTCGATGTAGAGGATGCCGCGGTGCCCGAGACCGACGAGGTGGTCGACCGCGACCCGCATGCCCCTGATGTCGTCCATCCGCACGGCCCCGACACGGGGCGTCCCCGAGGGCCTGGCCACGACCAGCGCAGGTATCCGTTCAGCGAGAACATCGAGACTGGCGGCGGCGCGGCGGGATCCGAGCAGGACCACGACCTCGCAACGCTCGCGGACGAGCACCTCGGCCGCCTCGACCTCACCTCGGGTCGGGACGACACCACTGAGCATCAGGTCGTACCCACCCTCGGCGGCGGCGGGGTAGAGCTGTTCGACGACATCCCCCTGGAACGGCTGCTGCAGTTCGAAGGCGACGCCGATCAGTCCGGACCTGGACTGCCGGAGCTTCTGCGCGCGTCGGTCCGGCACGTAGCCGAGCTCGGCGGCGACCCGGCGCACGTGGTGGCGGGTTTCGGCGCTGGCGCCCGGCACGTCACGCATGACGATCGAGACCAGCGCCGTCGAGACGCCCGCGGCCGCCGCGACGTCGACCATCGTCGGTCGCCGCCCGCTCCACTCTCCCACCGCTTCCACCACCCTCTCCGACACCGGGACCGCCATCGGACCGCCTCCACCGAGAGGCTTGCCCCCGGCGACGCGATCCGCTTAACATTATCGACCGTAACCCACGTGTAGAACGTTCTAGTTCGTCGTCCGCAGAGGTCTCGTCACTGCGCGGCGCACGCGGACAGATGACCCTGCCGGACCCGGCGACCCCCTTTCGTCATATCGACACCCGAAGGGGGACAGTGCAATTCGAGAAGGCGACGACACATGCAGCTAGGACTGATCACCGACTCGGTCGGTTCCAAGACTCTCGACGAGGCGCTCGACCTCGCAGCGGAGCTCCGACTCGACACAGTGGAGATCGCGACCGGCAACTGGTCCGAGGCGCCCCACGCCGACCTCGACACCCTCGTCTCCGACGCGGGCGCGCGCCGCGCGCTGACCGACGCGGTGACCTCGCGCGGATTGACCCTCAGCGCGCTCAATGCCAACGGCAACCAGCTGCATCCGGTCGACGGGCCCGCCCACGACCGAGTGGTCCGCAGGAGCATCGACGTCGCCGCGGATATGGGGGTGCCCACCGTGGTGTTGATGTCGGGGCTGCCGGCCGGCGGGCGGGACGAGCGGACACCGAACTGGATCACCACGTCGTGGCCGCCGGAGACCCTCGACATGCTCGACTACCAGTGGAACGAGGTCGCGATCCCCTACTGGCAGGATCTGGCCGACCACGCCCGCAAGCGCGGAGTGCGGCTCGCGGTGGAGATGCACGGACGGCAGCTGGTGTTCAACGTCGCGACTCTGCACCGGCTGCGCGAGGCCGTCGGTGCGGATGTCGTGGGGGCGAACCTCGACCCGTCGCACCTCATGTGGATGGGTGCGGACATCATCGACGTCGTCGCCGCTCTGGGACCGGCGATCTTCCACGTCCACGCCAAGGACGCGCGGATCGAGCCCCGCAATCTCGCGGTGAACGGCATCCACGACGCGCTACCACCCGCGCAGGCCGCGCAGCGGTCCTGGAACTACGTGACCCTGGGACTGGGCAACCCGGGCGGCGCGACGTTCTGGGCCGAGTTCGTCTACGCGCTGCGCCGGGTCGGGTACCAGGGGCCGTTGAACATCGAGCACGAGGACGTACTGGTCGGCGCCGAGGAGGGCGTCCGCAAGTCGGCCGCCCTCCTGCACTCGGCGGTCCTGCGGGACGCCCCCGACTGGTCACCGGCCCGTATCTGACCCCCGCCCCGGCTCACCTCGTCGTTCTCGTTCCCACGAGGTGGCAGACGCGACCGAGCGCGCGGTAGGGCCTCGCCGACGCCTCGGGCTCGACGTCGGCCGTGGTGCGCCTACAGGGACGGCCGCGCCAGCGCCAGGTACCCGTCGAGGTCCGCGACCCGGCCGGCGAGCGCCGTGGTCAGTGTTCCGCCGCCCTCCAGGGGCAGAACCGCGACGCCGTGCGCGGGCGGTACCGACACGACCGGGCTTCCGGTACAAGGGAACTCGAATACGCTCAACAGTGCCGTCTCCGCCACCACGGCGCCGGCGCCCAGCTCGACCGTGTGTCGCAGATGCGGCAGCCCCGCGACATCGGCCCACAGCGTCCCCGACCACGCACCGCCGGTCTCCCCCAGCCGACCGATCTGCACCCTCTCCGAGATGCGCACCACCGCACCCGCTGCCAGCGACACCTCGGTCCGGCCGATGTGCCGGGCGGCCGCGGCGACCACCGTCGGCTGCGGAGCGAGGTCGAGGCCGCCACCGTCGGCGACGGACAGCCGCCACGTCGTCCGCGACGGCCGGCCGTCCCGCCCGGGGTAGACCACGGTGGCGGCCACCGAGGTCAGCTCCAGCCGCGTGCCGGGGTGCACGACCACCTCGATCACGGTCTCGTCGGCGCCGACCGGTGTCGCGGCCGTGGACACCAGGTGTATGCGGCTCGGCCCGGTGATCCGGGCGGCGAGCGCACCGTCGGCGACGAGCAGCGGCAGCCGGTCGGGATATGCCTCGATGCGGAGTCGAGTGATCACGCCCCGGCGTGGTGGTGCGAATGCGCGTGCGGCGCCGCGTGGGCATGCTCGTGCGGCAAGCCGAGATCGTGCGCGCGGATGTGCGCCAGCTGCTCCCGGATCCACGCCACCACCGGCGCCGCGCCGGGATCGCCGACCAGCGACACCGCCACCGTCGGGCGCCCTGCGCGCACCTTCTCGGCGTCGTCCCGCATCACCTGAAGGTCGGCGCCCACCAGCGGCGCGAGGTCGGTCTTGTTGATCACCAACAGATCCGAATACGTGACACCCGGGCCACCCTTGCGCGGCACCTTGTCACCGCCGGCCACGTCGAGGACGAAGATCTGCACATCGATGAGCCCCGACGAGAACGTCGCGGTGAGATTGTCGCCACCTGATTCGAGCAGGATGAGATCGAGGCCGGGGTTGCGCTCGGCGAGGTCCTCGACGGCGTCGAGGTTCGCGGTGATGTCGTCGCGAATCGCGGTATGCGGGCAGCCGCCGGTGCGGACGGCGGCGATGCGCTCGTCGGGCAGGACGGCGTTGCGGCGCAGGAAGTCCGCGTCCTCCTCGGTGTAGATGTCGTTGGTCAGGACGGCCATCGAGAGCTCGCCGGCCAGCGCCCGACACAGCGCCGCGACGAGGTGCGTCTTGCCCACACCCACGGGGCCGCCGATCCCCACGCGCAGGGCCTCGCCCGGTGTGCGGGCGCGCTTGGGCCGATCGGGGTCGTACGTGTGCGGCTTACCGTCGATCAGGTGCGGGGGCATGGCGCCCTCCTCTCTAGGACACGAACAGGGGATTGTCGCGAAGCAGGTGCCGCTCGGCGAGCACGTCCTGCAGCGGGTCGGACCGGTCTGCGAGCCCGACCACCGCCACGGACGCGACGGTCTCGCACTCGCGGGCAAGCTCCATGGTGACCACGGCGACGTCGGCCGGATCCAGCGCCAGCAGGCGCTGCGCGGCCGTGGCGGCACCGGTCATCGAGGTGTACCCGGCCACCATGGCCGCGCCGGCAGGGTCGACGCCGCTGCGGCGGGCGATCTCGCCCAGCACCACGGCAGCGTGCGGGCGCTCGCCCCAGCGGGCCCAGTCACCGTCGGGCCATGCGCGACGGGCGAATCGGAGCAGGCCACGGCCCTGCGTACGGGAGGCCTGGCGGGCCGCGGGCGACGGCGTCCGCGCGCTCGCCTCCGCGTCGGCGAGCTCCGGAGTCAGTCGGCCGGCGCACACGGCGGCGGCGATCGACCCGCTGACGAGGCCGACGGTACGCGCCCTACGCAGCAGGTACTCCCGGACGCCCGCCAGGTCGCGGATCAGCCCGGACGCGACGGCTTCCTCGACCCCTCCGGAGTGGACGTGCCCGCCGACCGGAAGACGCGAGTCGGCCAGCGTGAGAAGTCCGGCGGTGTCCATCAGAACAGGAAGTACCGCTGCGCCATCGGCAGCTCGGTGGCCGGTGCCTGGTCCCATACCTCGCCGTCGATGCGGACGGTGAAGGTGTCCGGATCGACGCGGATGTCGGGGCGAGCGTCGTTGAGCGGCATGTCGGCCTTGCCGACCCCCCGCACGTTCTTGACCGGTACCAGGCGGCGGCGCACGTCGATTCGGTCGGCGAGGCCGGCCTCGATCGCAGCGGGCGCCACGAAGTGCACGCTGGTCGCGGCGGCGACCGGCGCAGCGGCACCGAACATCGGCCGCGGCAGCACCGGCTGGGGCGTGGGGATGGACGCGTTGGCGTCCCCCATCTGCGCCCACGCGATCGCGCCGCCCTTCACCACGAGGTGCGGCCGCACGCCGAAGAACGCGGGCTCCCACAGCACCAGGTCGGCGAGCTTGCCCACCTCGATGGATCCGATCTCGGCGTCGAGGCCATGGGCGACGGCGGGACAGATGGTGTACTTGGCGACGTACCGGCGGGCCCGCAGGTTGTCCGCGCGGCCGTCGCCGGGCAGTGCGCCGCGGCGCTTCTTCATCACGTGCGCGGTCTGCCAGGTACGCATGACCACCTCGCCGATCCGACCCATCGCCTGCGCGTCGCTGCCGATCATGGAGATCGCGCCCAGGTCGTGCAGCAGGTCCTCGGCGGCGATGGTGGTCGGTCGGATCCGGGACTCGGCGAACGCCAGGTCCTCGGGGATGGACGGGCTCAGGTGGTGGCACACCATGAGCATGTCGAGGTGTTCGTCGAGGGTGTTGACGGTGTGCGGCCGCGTCGGGTTGGTGGAGCTGGGTAGGATGTTCTCGAGGGATGCGACGGTGATGATGTCGGGGGCGTGCCCGCCGCCCGCACCCTCGGTGTGGTAGCTGTGGATGCTCCGTCCGGCGATGGCGCCGACGGTGTCCTCCACGAACCCGGCCTCGTTCAGGGTGTCGGTGTGCATCGCGGCCTGCACGCCGGTCTCGTCGCACACCCGCAGACACGCGTCGATCGCCGCGGGTGTGGTCCCCCAGTCCTCGTGCAGCTTGAAGCCCGACGCGCCCGCCCGGGCCTGCTCGCGCATCGCCTCGGCGCTCACGGTGTTGCCCTTACCCAGCAGGGCGATGTTCATCGGCCACGAGTCGAGGGCCTCGAGCATTCGGGCGAGGTGCCAGGCGCCGGGGGTCACGGTCGTCGCCTTGCTGCCCTCGGCTGGGCCGGTGCCGCCGCCGATCAGCGTGGTGATGCCGCCGCCGAGGGCCTCGCCCATGATCTGCGGACAGATGAAGTGCACGTGACAGTCGATCGCGCCGGCGGTGACGATCTTCCCGTTGCCGGCGATCACCTCGGTCGAGGGTCCCACCACCAGGTCCGGGTGCACCCCGTCCATGGTGTCGGGGTTGCCGGCCTTGCCCAGGGCGACGATGCGGCCGTCCCGGATCCCGATGTCCGCCTTGATGATCCCCCAGTGGTCCAGGACCACGACACCGGTGATCACGGTGTCCGGGGCACCGTCGGCGCGGGTCGCACGGCCCTGCCCCATCGACTCGCGCAACACCTTGCCGCCCCCGAACACGGCCTCGTCGCCGGCGAGACCGGGGCCGCCCGACAGGTCGCGCTCCACCTCGATCAGCAGGTCGGTGTCCGCGAGGCGGATCCGGTCGCCCGTGGTGGGACCGAACAGGTCGGCGTAACGCCGCCGCGAGAGCTCGCTCATCGGTCCAGCCTTCCGGGCGGATTGAGGGAGATGCCGTAGACCTCGCGGGTGCCACCGAGGGGCACCAGTTCGACGTCCTGCCCCAGCCCCGGCTCGAACCGCACTGCCGTGCCGGCCGGGATGTCGAGACGCAGGCCGTGCGCGGCACCGCGGTCGAACACCAGCGCCGCATTGGCCTGCGGGAAGTGCACGTGCGAACCGACCTGCACGGGCCGGTCGCCGCCGTTGACCACGTGCAGCGTGGTATGCGGTCGGCCGGGGTTGATCTCGATGGTCGCGTCGTCGACCAGGACCTCGCCGGGGATCACGGGTGCCTCCTATCGCTCACGGGATGGGATGGTGGACGGTGACGAGTTTGGTGCCGTCCGGGAACGTCGCCTCGACCTGCACGTCGTGCAGCATCTCCGGGATGCCGTCCAGCACGTCGTCGCGGGTCAGCACCTCGCGCCCCGACGCCATGAGCTCGGCGACGGTGCGCCCGTCCCGGGCCCCCTCGAGCACGTGGTCGGTGATCACCGCGACCGACTCCGGGTGGTTGAGCCGCAGCCCGCGGGCCCGCCGCCGCCGCGCCAGCTCCGCCGCGTAGGAGATGAGCAGGCGCTCCTGCTCGTGCGGCGTCAGCTGCATCGGTGCCTCCTGAGATCTGCGTCCGCCTCACGGCTTTCGAAAGACCCATCCTGCCACGCACCCGTCCGAGCCGCGCGGCGAGCGATGCCCTTCCGACGGCCCGCGCCGTCGCCGACGAGACCGCTGTCGTGGCCGCCGGAGTGCCGCTCCGGAACAGGCGGCCGCGGGCGAGGCCCCGACGGTGCGCTGTGCCCTGCGATCATCGCCCTGCGATCGTCGCGTCAGCGACGCGCCCGCCTCGTATGGGGCCCGTGCGCCACATACGTGTCGATTCCAGGGGCACCGCGCCCGAATCCTGCATCCCGCCGACTGGGAGAACCCACACATGCCCATACTGTGAGATCAAGGTTCCATATGCCAGGATCTGAGTGCTTCACTGGAGGCCATGACAAGGGAGCGGTCCACGGGGTCGTGGCGAATCAACTTGGTGGTGTGCGCATTCGGGTCCTTCACCACGCTCGTCGCGATGACCATGCTGATCCCTCTGCTCCCCGATTTCGTCCGCTCGCTCGGCGTGCGATCGGACTCGGCGGTCCTGCACTGGTCGGGCTACGCGTACAGCGCCACGTTCCTCACCGCCGCGCTCACCGCACCGGTGTGGGGAGCGCTGGGCGACCGGTTCGGGCGCCGGTCGATGCTACTGCGCGCCAGCCTCGGCATGGCACTCGTGACGCCGCTGATCGGGCTCAGCCACGCAGTGTGGCAGCTGGTGCTATTGCGGCTGCTGACAGGGTTGATGGGCGGATACTCGTCGGGCGCCACGATCCTCGTCGCCGCGCAGGCACCCGCCGAACGCCGCGGGTGGGCGCTGGGCGTGCTCTCGTCGGGGATCCTGGCGGGCTCGGTCGCCGGCCCGCTGATCGGCGGCACGCTGCCCGCACTGATCGGCACGGGTCCGACGTTCATCGCATCGGGCGCGGTGATCTTCGTGGCATTCCTCGCCACGCTGGCGTTCGTGCGGGACGTGCCCGACGCTGGCATCTCGGCCGCAGGGAGGCCGGTCCCGGCCTCGCGATCCCGCGGCTTACCCAGCGGCGTTCCACTGCTGCTGGCGACCTCCACAATGCTGACGTTCGCACTGATGTCGGCCGAGCCGATCATCACCGTCTACGCCCGGCAGCTGGGCGGCGGCACCCACGCCGCCGCGTGGGCCGGCCTCGCGATGGCGCTCGCCGCGGGCGGCAGCGTGGCCGCCGCCCCACAAGTCGG
>NZ_BAABFR010000147.1:0-8729 GCF_039541155.1 Tsukamurella soli | reverse complement strand
GTTCGGGCGACCGTGGCGCCTGCGACGGCGGAGGCGAACGCCACTCCCGCCGTCGCAGGCGCCACGGTCGCCCGAACGGACGCCGCCGGAGCAGCGGCCGCCGCCGCCTGCACAGGCACCGCCGCTCCGTCGTGGGCGGGGCCCCCGACCTGTGCCGCCGCCGGGGCGCCGTTTCGATTGTGCGTCGGCGCGGCGAAGAAGATCACCGCGAGGAAGCCGATTATCAGCGCGATGGCCGGCAGGTAGATGCTGGTGCCCATCGCCTGTGCGAACGGCAGCAGGATGTTGTGCGGCGCGGGGCCCGAACTCGTCTCCATCGCCTCGATGTTCACCGGATGCCCATGCGATACCGCGCCCAGCTTGCTCGCCAACTGGCGCTGCATGAGCACGCCGACCGCGGCCGAACCGAGCACCGCGCCCACCTGGCGGGTCATGTTGTACACGCCGGCGCCGGCGCCGGCGAGGCTCATCGGCAGGTTGCGGGTGGCGGTGGCCGACAGCGGCGCCCAGATGAACGCGTTGCCGATGCCCATGAGCGCCAGCGGCGCCACGATCTCGATCACGCGGGCCGTGGGGTCGGCCACGGCGCCGAGCCAGAAGAACGACGCAGCCGTGGCCGCGAAGCCGAAGCCGGCCAGATAGCGCGGGTGCAGCCGGTCCGTCAGCCGGCCGGATAGCGGGGCGAGGGCGCCGGAGAGCACAGCCAGTGGGATCATCAGCAACGCGGAGCGCATCGGCGACAGGCCCATCGACACCTGTGCGAACAGCATCAGCGGGATGGACATGCCCGTGATCGCGAAGCCCATCGTGGTGATACCGAGGTTGGCGAGCGTGAAGTTGCGGTCCTTGAACAGCGACAGGCTCATGAGTGGCTCCGGGGTGTGCGACTCCCACCACCCGAAGATCACCAGCAGCGCGATACCGACGCCGATCAACAACCAGATGCTGATCGGACCGGAGATGGTGCCCCAGTGGTATCGCTGCCCCTCCTGCAGGCCGAACGTGATCAGGAACAGGCCCGCCGCGCTGAGCAGGATGCCGAGGTAGTCGATCTTGTGCTTCTTCGTGGGCAACGTCGGGACCAGCCACACCGCGAGCACGAATGCCACGACGCCGATCGGGACGTTGACGAAGAACACCCACTTCCAGCCGAAGTTGTCGACCAGGAAGCCACCGGCGAGCGGACCCACCAGGATGGCGACGCCGGCGACCGAGCCCCAGAGGGCCATCGCGGTGCCGCGTTTGTGGGCCGGGAAGATGCGGGTGATCACGGCCATCGTCTGCGGCGTCATCAGCGCGGCGCCGACACCCTGCACCACGCGGGCGGTGATCAGCAGGGCTGCGCTCCCCGACAGACCGCACCAGGCGGATGACAGGGTGAAGATCACGAGGCCGATCAGGTAGATCCACTTGGGCCCGAACATGTCGCCGAGCCGGCCGCTGAACAGTAGCGGCACGACGTACGCGAGCAGGTAGCCACTGGTCACCCAGACGACGCTGTTCAAATCGGTGTGCAGGTCGACCATGATGGAGTGGGTGGCCACCGACACGATCGTCGTGTCGACCAGGATCATGAAGAACCCGATGACCATGGCCCACAGTGCAGGCCACGGGTGGTATCCGGCCGAGCCGGGCTCCGCGTGTCGGCTGGTCTGCGCGCCCGGCGCAGCCGCTCCCGCCGACGGTGGCGTGGGTGGCGGCCCGGACGCGACGTGTGACGTCACGGCGTCGTTGGTGCTCATGAAGGATCCTCTCCCTCTCCGGTGGTGCGGGCCAGCGCGGGCCACGCGATGGTGTCGCCTTCGATGTCGTCGAGAAGTGCCGAGACCCATGCGATCTCGGCCTCGCGCATCACGGCCAGGTATTCGATGTCGAGGAGGAACACACGCGGCTTGTCGGGCAACGCCGCGATCGTGTCGCGAAGTACGGTGACGTCGCGCTCGAGTACTGAGCGCCGATTGCGCAGGTGGCTCGCCACCTCATCGGCCGGCAGGTCGTGCGCCTTGGACACCGCGACAGGGAACGCCGGATACTCCCGCGCAGGGTTGGCGAGCATGTCCCCCACCCTGCTTCGCAGTGCGTAGCGTCCCGGCCGCGTGATCCGGTAGGTGGTCCGCTCAGGCCGGTTCCCGTCCCGCTCGGTGCCCACCGCCTCCACCAGTTCGTCTTCGGCCAGCCGGTTCACCGCGTGGTACAGCGAACCGGGCCGCACCTTGACGATCACGTCCTCGCGCCGCGCCATCAACGTCTGGAACATCTCGTACGGGTGCATGTCTCGTTCCGTGAGGAGGGACAGCGCCGCGATCCCGAGCGGTGTCAGCTTGATATCGCCGAGCATCTGCACCACACCCTCCTCTCCGATCGACGTGCACACTGTACCGCGCGGAATACTCCGCACGGAATAGTCCGCTGGGTACCAAAACCCGTATGGGCGATTCCGGATCGATTCTCGCCTTCTCAGCCACTCGTCGACCGCACTCTGCCACAGCCCTCCGACAAGTAGGCCGTGCGCGCTGGGGACCGCCGATCACAGCGGCGCGAGCGAGGTGACCAGCCAGGCGCGGGCGCCCTTCGCCTCCTTGCCGCACGACGCCGGGCGGGGCGGCAGCGGCTCCGAGGCGACCCCGACCACCCACGACCGTCCGTCGGCGTGAGCCACGATCGCCCGATCCCCGTCGACGGTCACGGTGAGCGCGTCGACCGGCGCCGGACCCAGCAGTTCCCGCATCGCGACCTCGGCGACCTGCCCGACCGGCGGCGTCGACGAGCGCCCGCGCAGTCCGGCGGGGAGCACGACCCCGGCCCGCGCGCCGTCGAAGACGTCCTTGGCCGATTGCCCCGTGACGCGCCCGTACGTATAGCCGGTCGGCAGCACGATGAGCACCGGGGCGAACCGGTGGCCGCCGGTGTGCGAACACTCCCACACCACCGGGTCCGGGTAGCAGCCGGCGAGCGCCGCGGCGATCGGCCGGCCCCGGACCGCGCAGCAGACGTCGCGCCGCCCGTGCGCGCACACCAGTGCGATCGGGCCGGCCTCCTCCCCGGAAGCGGGGTCGAGCTCCGCGATCGCGGCGTAGTCGGTCACGGTGAATCGCCGCAGGCTCGTGCCGCCGGGCACCGACGAGGCGATGAACACCGTCCGCGCGCGGCGATGGTCGACCCGGCCGGGACGCCGGATGAGCAGTACCCGCAGGCGGTGACGCTTCGCGAAGCGGGAGATCGCGGCTGCGACGTCGGGCGCGAACACGTCGCTGCGCAGCACGTCGTGCGCCCACCCGCCGGAGCTCTCGATGCACAGCCACCCGTCCTCGGTGGCGGCGGTGCCGGGGAGCGGCTCGTCGACGAACAGGGAGCAGCGGGGTGCGGCGGTCTCGTCGGACAGGACCTGGGCGGACATGCGCCACACGGTAATGCAGGGTCGACCGCGGGAACCGTCGCGGCCCGGTGACGGCGGTGACCCACTGCGGCTACTCTGACCCCCGATGACCGCGCGCCCGTCCCTTCCCGCCGCCGCAGCACGGCTGACCACCGTGACCGCGCTGCTCGCGGCGCTCGCCGCGCCCGGCATCGCGCAGGCGGAGCCGACCCCGGCGCCGATTCCCCCCGAGGCGACACTCACGACCACCCCCGCCCGCGGCGCAGACCGCACGTCCCCGCACTACCCCGGCGTGACCACCAAGAACACCGACGGCTGCCCGCACCGCGAGGTGCCGCCCCCGCCCGTGGACACCTCGGAGGTGCCCGAGCCGGGCCAGACCGCTCCGAGTCCGCTGCCCGTGCCCTCCCCGCCCGTCGGTGGCGAGCGACTCGGCGCGTGCGGCCTGATACTGCCTGCCGGTGCCCCGCCCGCCCCGGCCGGCATCGACTCGTCCGGCTGGCTGATCGCCGACATCACGACGGGCAGGGTGCTGGCGGCGAAGGACCCGCACGGACGGTACCGGCCGGCCAGCACGATCAAGCTGCTGCTGGCCCAGGTGGCGCTGCGGGACCTGCACCTCGACACCGTCGTCACCGGTACGCCCGAGGACGCCGCACAGGAGGGCGACGCCGTCGGGATCGGCCCGGGTGGCCACTACACGGTCAGGGACCTGCTCCTGGGACTGCTGCTGCTGTCCGGGAACGACTGCGCGCACGCGCTGGCGATGCAGCTGGGCGGGGTCGCCGTCACCGTCGACAAGATGAACGCGCTGGCCGATTCGCTGGGTGCGCACGACACGCGGGTCGCGTCGCCGTCCGGCCTCGACGCGCCCGGCATGAGCACGAGCCCCTACGACGAGGTCCTCATCCTTCGTGCTGCGCTCGCCGACAAGACCTTCCGGCAGCTCGATGAGACCAAGGAGGCGTTCTTCCCCGGCTACCCCGCACGTCGCGACGTACCGGGCGACAAGCCGCACCCCGGCTACACGATGCTCAACGAGGACCGGCTGCTGTTCGACATCCCCGGCGGCATCGGCGGCAAGACCGGCTACACCGACGACGCCGAGAAGACGTACGTGGGCGCGGTGCAGCGCAGCGGCCAGACCTACGTGATATCGCAGATGTTCGGCCTGGCCTACCAAGGCAACTCCTACTGGGACCAGTACCGGCGGCTGCTCGCGTACGGGGAGTCGCTCCCGCCGGGCGCGTCGGTGGGCGAGCTCCCGGGCGACCAGCCGGCGGTCGCCTCGGACGCTGACGGAGGCGCCCAGGCTGCCGGGTTCGCCGCGCCGGCCAGGGCCACCGCCCACGCGGCACGGCACCCGTTGACCAAACTGCTGCTCGCGGTGGGCGGACTGCTGCTGGTGGCGGCGGTGGTGGGCGCGACGCTGCGGACCAGCCGCCGACGGTGACTGCGCGAGGCAGCCGGGCCTGCTCAGCGACGGCGCCGCAGCAGCAGTGCTGCCGACACACCCGCCGCGAACGCGGCGATCCCGGTGAGCACCGAGCCGGCGCGCTCCTCCCGCACGACGGGCGAGATCACCACCGGGTCGGGCGCCCTGGGGATCACGAACTGCTGGTTGCGCGGGTCCGTGGCCGCCCACGCGGTCGCGAACAGGACGATCCGCGACGTGAAGTAGACGAACAGCATGATCCCGAGGATCGGGCCGAAGGTCGCGCCCGCCGGCCCGCGCAGCGTCTTGCCGATGACGAGCGTGGCGACCTGGGTGAAGATCACGAACACGACGGCGGTCATCAGCCCGGCGCGGATCGCGTGATGCCACGGGAAGGGCACGCGTGGCATCCGCGCGATGACGTAGGTGAACAGCACCCACGCGCCGAACACGGTCACCACCAGCGTGACGACGGTGACCACCAGGTGCAGTCCCGGCGCGTGCCCGAGGCCGGCGTCCTCGAAGAGCTCGCGGGTCAGCGGGCTGGATCCGACTGCGGTGATGCCGGCGAAGACCAGCATCGCGAGCCCCAGGCCGAACAGGGCGACGAGATCGGCGAGCTTGCTCCGCACGATGTTCTGCTTCGGGGTATCACTGTCCCACATCTTGGTCAGCGCGGCGCGCACGTTCGCGACCCACCCGAGGCCCGCCCACACGCCGCCGACCAGGCCGACGATGCCGACGGTGCCGCGCGCGCCGACCGCCTGCCGGATCAGCTTGGTGACGGTCTCGCTGAAGTCCTTCGACACCGACGTCTCGATGTGGTGCTCGATCTGGTTCAGCATGTCGGGGTGGCTGGCGAGCACGAAGCCCATCACCGAGAAGGCCAGCATCGCGAGCGGGAACAGGGCGAACACGCTGAAATACGTGATGCCGGCGCCGAAGTAGTCGCCGTTGTTGGTCTGGTAGCGGCTGCCCGCCTTCATCACGTGGTCGAACCACGGCCATCTGGCCCGGTATCGGTCGAGGCGGCCCGGGGCCTTGTCGCTCTCGATCTCGGATAGCGTCTGTGCCACCGTCGTGCCCTCCGCTGCGTCGTCTCCGACGGAACGTTACTGGAACACACCGGATCCGCTCGCTCGAATCCCCCGGCCGGTCAGGCCCGCAGGAAGCCGGTGCGCTCGTAGACGTCGGCGAGCGTGCCCGACGCCACCTCTCGAGCCCGATCACGGCCGGCGGCGAGGATCTTGTCGAGCTCGGCGCGGTCGTCGAGATACCTCTGTACGCGCTCGCGCAGCGGCGCCACGAACTCGACCAGCACGTCGGCCACCCCGGCCTTGAGGTCGCCATAACCCTGGCCCGCGTACTTCGCCTCCAAGCCGGCGATCGTCGCCCCCGACAGCGCGGACTCGATCGTGAGCAGGTTGGACACGCCCGGCTTGGCCTCGCGGTCGAAGCGGATCTCCCGCTCGGTGTCCGTGACGGCCGAGCGGATCCGCTTAGCGCTGACCTTCGGGTCGTCGAGCAGGTTGATCAGCCCCGCGTCCGACTCCGCCGACTTGCTCATCTTGGCGGTGGGGTTCTGCAGGTCGTAGATCTTGGCCGTACCGGTCACGATGTGCGCCTCCGGCACCACGAACGTCTTCTTGTAGCGGGTGTTGAACCGCTGCGCGAGCGTGCGGGTGAGCTCGAGATGCTGCCGCTGGTCCTCACCCACCGGCACCAGCTGCGCGCGGTAGAGCAGGATGTCGGCGGCCATCAGCACGGGGTAGTCGAACAGGCCGACGGTGGCGTTGTCTGCGCCCTGCTTCTGCGACTTGTCCTTGAACTGCGTCATCCGGCCGGCCTCGCCGAAGCCGGTGATGCAGTTGAGCACCCAGGTCAGCTCCGCATGCTCGGGCACCTGCGACTGCACGAAGATCGTCGCCCTGGCCGGGTCCACGCCGAGGGCCAGCAGCTGGGCCGCGGCGACCAGCGTCCGTTGCCGCAGCTGCTTCGGCTCCTGTGGCACCGTGATCGCGTGCAGGTCGGGGATGAAGTAGAACGCCTCGAACTCGTCCTGCAACGCGACCCACTGCCGCACCGCACCCAGGTAGTTGCCCAGGTGGAACGAGTCCGACGTGGGCTGGATGCCGGACAGGACGCGCTGCCGGCGGGCGGCCGGGGCAGGCGGAGCGACGGGGGCATCGGACTGCTGCTGCGGTTCGGTCACAGTGGTGCAGTCTATCGAGGCGGTGCGACCGAATATTCGACGGTGACGGGTGCATGGTCCGACCAGCGCAGCGCGTAGGCATCCGCCCGCTCCACGCGCGCACCGACCGCCCGCTTCGCGAGCGAGTTGTTCGCGATCTGCAGATCGATCCGCCAGCCCGAGTCGTTGTCGAACGCCTTGCCGCGCCAACTCCACCACGAATACGGACCCGGCGCGTCGGGGTGCAGCTCGCGGACGACGTCCTTGAACGCCCGCCCCGTGCCGATGTGCTGCGACATCCACTCGCGCTCCTCGGGCAGGAAGCCCGAGTTCTTCACGTTGCCCTTCCAGTTCTTGATGTCCAGCTCGGTGTGGCCGATGTTCCAGTCTCCGCACACCACGACATCCCGACGTTTGCGACCGAGCCCCGCGAGGTACTCGCCGAACTCCGCGCGGAACGCGTCCTTCTCGTCCTGCTTCTCCGTGCCGACATCACCCGACGGCAGGTACAGCGACGCCACCGTCAGCCGGCCGAGGTCCACCTCGAGGTAGCGCCCGCCCGCGTCGAAGGTGTCGCTGCCGAAGCCGACGCGCACGGCGTCGGGCTCCAGGCGAGACAGCACCGCGACGCCGTTGCGCCCCTTGGTCACCGACGGTGCGAACGCGAGATGCCAGCCGGCGGCGAGCGCAGGCGCGAGCGCCTTCGCGACCTGGTCCTCGTCGGCGCGGACCTCCTGCAGCGCGATCACGTCGGCGGAGGTCTGCTCCAGCCACGGCAGCATCCCGAGGTTCTGCTCGGAGCGCTGCTTCACGGCGGCGCGGATGCCGTTGACGTTGATCGTGGTGACGGTGATGGACGTGCCGGTGATTCCCACGCCAGCACCGTATCGGAGAGCTCCGACAGGACCGGGCGAAGCGAGGGACGAGCGGAGCCCGCGGGCTGCGCCGGCCGACCCGTCAACCCGCGACGGTCAGCGCCAGCCCGGCATCGCCCCACGTCTTTCGCACGGCTGCGGGGTCCCCGCCGCTCGCGTGCAGCAGCACCGCGAGCCGCGCACCGTCGCCGGTGGCGTCGGCGAGGACGGAGGCGAGGGTCGCCAGCTCGGCGGGCTGGTCGGCGAGGACCTGCTCGGCCTCGGCCACTGCGAGGACGACGGTGCCGGACGCCCGGATCCAGTCGAGGTCGCCGAGGCAGTCGGCGAGCGCGTCCCAGTTGCCGCCGAAGTGCAGCGGGAACTGCAGGGCGGCCGCGAGTTCGTCGAGCAGCGCGGCCTTGGTGCGCATGCGACTACCGCGCACCACCCGCACCGTCGGCGCCGGGCGGTACCGGAGCGCGTCGAGCCCGGGGGCGGCACTGAGGACCGCACCGGCCGGCTCGGCCAGGAAGGCGCTGAGCGTGTTACTCATCGGATCCTCACGAAGGTCTTGTAGTGATCCAGCGTGTACCAGGCGCTGCCGTCGCTGCCGGTGATGATGCGCTCGGCGTCCCGGGTGTGGCCGCGCTGCTTGACGTTGACGTCCCACTCCGTGTAACTGATCCGCCGCCCGTTCACGGCGGCGGGCAGACGGCCCTCCCGGTTGGCGAACGTCGTCCCGCCGTGGGTGCCCGAACCGGCGGGCGGCCACTTCCCCGCGTCGATCAACGCAAGCGTGGCGACGACGCGCTGCGGCACGCCCGCGGCGATCGTCGACGCGCCCGCCGCCCTCGCCCGGGGGCCGGGCTTGGG
>NZ_BAABFR010000146.1:0-8857 GCF_039541155.1 Tsukamurella soli | reverse complement strand
GTCGCCGCGGTCGCCGAGTGCGGTCCGCACGCCCCGCCGCCGCGGACGGTGACGATCGCAGGCGGTGCCGGGCGGGCGAGCGCAGCGACGAGGGAGACCATTGTGCGACGCGGGTCGTGCTGTCTGCTGTACCTGTGCCCGGGCATGGCCAAGTGTGCGAGCTGCCCGCGCCAGACACCTGAGGCGCGGTCGGCTCGGCTCGGCGGCTGACCGCACACGCAGCGGGCCCCGCGGTGCCACCGGGAGAAGCGGGCGCGCCGCCCCGATAGGATCGGACGGACCACAACCCGCGTGCGGCCAGGTATGCCGCCCGCTACAACGAGGAGAGATCCACACGTGAGCACCACGTTCACCGTCCCCGCCGGCGTCGCCGCCGGGGCGGCCATGCGAGAGCTGGACCTGCCCAACAAGGGCCCCGAGGCGATCGTGGTGGTCAAGACGACCGACGGCACCCTCAAGGATCTCAGCTGGGTCCCGGCCGAGGACACCGAGGTCAGCGCGGTCTCCTCGAACACCGACGAGGGCCGCAGCGTGATCCGGCACTCGGCCGCGCACGTGCTGGCGCAGGCCGTGCAGGACGGTTTCCCGGGCACCAAGCTGGGCATCGGGCCGCCGATCAAGGACGGCTTCTACTACGACTTCGACGTCGCCGAGCCGTTCACCCCCGAGGACCTCAAGGGCCTCGAGAAGAAGATGAAGCAGATCATCAAGTCGGGGCAGCGGTTCAGCCGACGTGTGTACGAGTCGAAGGACGAGGCCCGTGCCGAGCTCGCGAACGAGCCGTACAAGCTCGAGCTGATCGACGACAAGGGCGCCGCCGACGACAGCGAGGTCATGGAGGTCGGCGGGGCCGAGCTGACCGCCTACGACAACCTCAATCCCCGTACCGGCGAACGAGTCTGGGGCGACCTGTGTCGCGGCCCGCACGTGCCGACCACGAAGTACATCCCGGCTGTGAAGCTGACCCGCAGCTCCGCGGCGTACTGGCGCGGCGACCAGGCCAACGCCGACCTGCAGCGCGTGTACGGCACGGCCTGGGAGTCGGAGGAAGCACTGCAGGCGCACCTGGAGTTGCTCGCCGAGGCGGAGAAGCGCGATCATCGGAAGCTCGGCGTGGAGCTGGACCTGTTCAGCTTCCCCGACGAGCTCGGCTCCGGGCTGCCGGTGTTCCACCCCAAGGGCGGCATCATCAAGCGTGAGATGGAGGACTACGTCCGCAGCAAGCACATCGAGAACGGCTTCCAGTACGTCGGCACCCCGCACATCTCGAAGGAGCACCTGTTCCACCTGTCGGGGCACCTGCCGTACTACGCGGACACCATGTTCCCGCCGCTGCACGTGGACGAGGAACGGGACGCCGACGGGCAGATCACCAAGCCGGGGCAGGACTACTACCTCAAGGCGATGAACTGCCCCATGCACAACCTGATCTTCCGGTCGCGCGGCCGCTCGTACCGGGAGCTTCCGCTGCGGCTGTTCGAGTTCGGGCACGTCTACCGGTACGAGAAGTCAGGCGTGGTGCACGGGCTGACCCGGGTGCGCGGCTTCGCGCAGGACGACTCGCACAGCTACGTGACGCCGGAGCAGGCGAAGGACGAGATCCGGCACCTGCTCGACTTCATCCTCGGGCTGCTGCGCGACTTCGGGCTCGACGAGTTCTACCTGGAGCTGTCGACCCGCGGAGACTCGGACAAGTTCATCGGTAGCGACGAGCAGTGGGCGGCGGCGACCGAGATCCTGGAGGAGGTGTGCATCGAGTCGGGCCTCGACCTGGTGCCCGATCCGGGCGGTGCGGCGTTCTACGGCCCCAAGGTGTCGGTGCAGGCGAAGGACGCGATCGGGCGTACCTGGCAGATGTCGACGATCCAGTACGACTTCAACCAGCCGGCCGGTTTCGACCTCGAGTACACCGCCGCCGACGGCACCAAGAAGCAGCCGGTGATGATCCACTCGGCCAAGTTCGGCTCGATCGAGCGCTTCTTCGGCGTGCTCACCGAGCACTACGCGGGCGCGTTCCCGGCGTGGCTGGCGCCCGTGCAGGTGGTGGGGATCCCCGTCGCCGACCAGTTCGGCGACCACCTCGAGGCGGTGATCCGCGACCTGCGCAAGCGGGGGATCCGCGCCGAGGTCGACCACGGCGACGACCGGATGCAGAAGAAGATCCGCAACCACACCACGCAGAAGGTGCCGTTCATGCTGCTCGCCGGCGAACGGGACCAGGCAGCGGGCGCGGTCAGCTTCCGGTTCCGGGACGGCACGCAGGTCAACGAGGTGCCGGTCGCAGAGGCGGCGGATCGCATCGCGGGCTGGATAGACTCGCGGCGCAACGAGTCGCCCACCGCCGCGTTGTTCGACGCCGAGTCGGCCCCCGCCGCCGCGGCCGTGACCACCGACAGCTGAGCCGCGTAAGAGGAGCACCGATGGCCGACCAGGACGACGGGCGCTACCGGGATTTCGGCGTGGGCGCCGAGGACACCATCGAGCGCCTGTGGGCGCCGTACCGCATGGCGTACATCGCGGAGGCGCCGACGGTGCCCGAGGGCAGCACGGCGTTTCTCGAGATCCCCAAGCTGTCCGACGAGGACGGGCTGATCGTGGCCCGGGGGGATACCGCGTACGTGGTGCTCAACCTGTTCCCGTACAACCCCGGGCACACGATGGTGGTGCCGTACCGCAAGGTCGCGAACCTCGAGGACCTCTCGGACGCCGAGGCGATGGAGTTGATGCGGTTGACACAGAAGACGATCCGGGTGATCAAGGCGATCAGCCGGCCCGACGCATTCAACGTCGGCCTGAACCTGGGTCGCGCCGGGGGCGGCTCGATCGCCGAGCACCTGCACCAGCACATCGTGCCCAGGTGGGCGGGCGACGCCAGCTATATCACCGTGCTCAGCGGCACCAAGGTGATGCCGCAGATCCTGTCGCGCACCCGGGAGCTCATGGCCGCCGCGTGGAAGGACTCGAATTGATGGAGGTAGGAGACCGGTGCTGAGCATCCGAGGCCGTGCATCGGTCTCCAAGGTGACGCTGCCGCTGGGCCGGGCGCTGATCAAGACCGGGCTGACGCCCGACATGGTCACGCTGTTCGGCACCGTCTGTTCGGTGGCTGCCGCAATCCTGCTGTTTCCCTCGGGCCACCTGTTCGTGGGCACGTTGATCATCTGGTTCTTCGTGATGTTCGACATGGTGGACGGTGCGATGGCCCGGGCCCGCGGTGGCGGGACCCGATTCGGGGCATGGCTGGACGCGACCTGCGACCGGATCGCCGACGGCGCCATCTTCGCCGGCCTGGCGTGGTGGGCGGTGTACCACGACGGCAACCGATGGTCGCTGCTGATCGCGACGCTGATCTGCCTCGTCACCTCGCAGGTGATCTCGTACGCCAAGGCCCGCGCGGAGGCGTCCGGGCTGAACGGCGACGGTGGCTGGATCGAGCGTCCCGATCGCCTCATCATCGTGCTGGTGGGGGCCGGGTTCACCGGGCTCGGGCTGTGGTGGGCGATTCATGTCGCGATGTGGGCGTTGGCCGCCGCGAGCATCGTCACCGTCGTCCAGCGCGCGATGAGCGTCCGGAACTCGCCGGGCGCGACGGATCTGATGCCGCTGCACCGGCCGGCTCCCGCCCCCGACGATGCGCCCGGCGGTACGCCCGGTGACGGCGAGGCCCACCGGTGATCGGCCCGCGTGACCTCGATCCCCGTCGGATCGCGGACCTCGACCTCAAGGGCCGGTTCGCGGACCACGCGTACGGCGCGGGATGGTCCCTGGCCCGGCGGATCCCGGAACCGGTCGCCGTCCGCGGTGCCGACCTGATCGGCGGGTATTTCGGTACCCGCGGTGGTGGGCCGGACCAGCTGCGGCGCAACCTCGCCCGCGTGCTCGGGGTCGGTCCCGACGAGGTGCGCGACGCGCTGATGGCGGCGTCGGTCCGCTCGTACGCCCGCTACTGGCAGGAATCGTTCCGGCTCCCGTCGATGGACCTTGACCGGGTCGGCGAGGAGATGGAGCGGTACATGTCCGTCGACTCGCTGCACGCCGCGATGGCGGCGGGCAACGGCGCGGTCCTCGCCCTGCCACACAGCGGCAACTGGGACATGGCGGGCGTGTGGCTGGTGCACCGCTACGGGCGGTTCGCCACCGTCGCCGAGCGGCTGAAGCCCGAGTCGCTGTTCCAGCGGTTCGTCGACTACCGCGAGACGCTGGGTTTCGAGATCTTCCCGACCTCGGGGGGCGAGCAGCCGCCGATGCGAGCCCTCGCCGAGCGCCTGACCGACGGCCGGCCGATCTGCCTGCTCGGCGACCGCGACCTGAGCCGGCACGGCGTCCCCGTCAGCTTCTTCCGCGAGCGCACACGCATGCCGGCCGGGCCGGCCAAGCTGGCCATCGAGACCGGCGCGCCGCTGCTGCCCGTGCACTGCTGGTTCACCGACGGTGGCTGGGGCTTCAAGACGGAGGACCCGATCGACGTGTCCGACGGTGTCGAAGTCGCCACCCAGCGCCTGGCGGACGCGTTCGCGCGCAACATCGCCGAGCACCCGCAGGACTGGCACATGCTGCAACCGCTCTGGGAGGCCGACTGGTCGCAGGAGCGCCGGGACCGGCTGCTGGGCGCGGACCGACACGCGCCCGGCGCCGGGCCGACGGATGCCGGGTAGGAGCCACGCATGCGCATCGGCATGATCTGCCCGTACTCGTTCGACGTGGCGGGCGGCGTGCAGGCGCACGTCGCGGACCTCGCGCGCGTGCTGATCTCGATGGGGCACGAGGTATCGGTGCTGACACCGTCGTCCAAGGAGACGCCGCTGCCGGACTTCGCCGTCTCGTCTGGAAAGGCCGTGGCGATCCCGTACAACGGTTCGGTGTCGCGCCTGAGCTTCGGCCCCGTGGCCTTCTCCCGACTGCGGAAGTGGCTGAAGGACGGCCGGTTCGACGTGTTGCACGTGCACGAGCCGAACGCGCCGAGCCTCGGCATGCTGTCGCTGGCCATCGCCAACGGTCCGATCGTGGCGACGTTCCACACGTCCACCAGCAGGTCGCTGGTGCTCAGCGTGTTCCAGAGCGTGCTGCGGCCGACCCACGAGAAGATCCGCGGCAAGATCGCGGTGTCCGAGCTGGCGCGACGCTGGCAGATGGAGGCCCTCGGGTCCGACGCCATCGAGATCCCCAACGGCGTGGACGTCGACGCGTTCGCGCACGCGCAGCCCCTGCCCGGGTATCCGCGGCCCGGCGGCACGGTCCTGTTCCTCGGCCGCTACGACGAGCCACGGAAGGGGATGTCCGTGTTCCTCGAGGCGCTGCCCACCATCGTCGCTGCCCACCCCGACGTCGAGGTGCTGGTGATCGGCCGCGGCGAGGAGGACAAGCTGCTGCGGGACGCGGGGCCGTATGCGAGGCACCTACGGCTGCTGGGCGCGGTGAGCGACGACGCGAAGAAGCAGGCCCTGCGCTCGGCCGACGTGTACGTCGCGCCCAACACCGGCGGCGAGAGCTTCGGGATCGTTCTGGTGGAGGCGATGGCGGCGCGCGCCGCGGTGGTCGCGAGCGACCTGAACGCGTTCGAGAGAGTGCTCGACGGAGGCGCCTCCGGGGTGCTGGTACCGGTCGGCGACGGTGCCGCGCTGGGGACCGCCGTCGCCGGGCTGCTGTCCGACGACGCCCGCAGGGCCGAACTCGTCGCGAGCGCCGCGGTGAACGTGCGCCGGTTCGACTGGTCCGTCGTGGCACAGCAGGTGATCCGGGTCTACGAGACCGTCGCAGTCCCGGGGGTGGTGGTGACGGTCGATGAGTAGCCGCCCGGCCGTCGGGAGTCGACCGTCCGGGTGGGTCCGATGATCGACCTGACCGCGACCAGCATCGTCGTCGCCGGCCTGATCCTGATCCTGCTGGTGGCTGTGGCGGGCACCGCATATCAGACCGCACACCGGCTGGACCGCCTGCACGTGCGCACCGACCTGTCCTGGCAGGCCCTGGAGTCGGCGCTCGCGCGTCGGGCCGCGGTGGCTCGCACCGTGGCGGTCCATCTGCCACCCGACCACGCGGATCGGCTGCGCCGGTTCGCCGATCGAGCCGAGGCCGCCGACCGCACCGAGCGGGAGACGTCCGAGAACCGGCTGTCGGCCGCGCTGTCCGCACTGGACGTGACCACGCTGCCGGCGCCGCTGATCGCCGAGCTCGCGGACGCCGACGCACGCGTCATGATCGCCCGTCGCTTCCATAACGACGCTGTCCGGGACACCCGCGCGCTCCGCGGCCGCAGGTTCGTGCGCTCGCTGCACCTGGGCGGTACAGCGCAGATGCCCGCCTACTTCGACATCGTCGACCGCGCCGGCGCGGTGGAGACCCCGGTGTTCGAGAGCCGGCCGCGGGTGTCGGCTCGGGTGCTGCTGCTCGACCCCGACGGTGCCGTGTTGCTGATCCGGGGGCACGACCCGCAACTGGCGGACACGCGCGGGTTCTGGTTCACGGTCGGGGGAGGCGTCGACGACGGTGAGGGACTCGCCGATGCCGCAGTGCGCGAGGTCTTCGAGGAGACCGGACGGCGGCTCGACCGCGGTGCGCTCCGCGGCCCCGTGTTCCGGCGCGAGTCGGTGTTCACGTTCGCGGGGCAGCGGTTCGACTCGGTCGAGTACTTCTACGTCTGTGCGGTCGACCGGTTCACGCCCGCGCCGACGCGGCTCGGGGACGTCGAGGCGCGGATGGTGGACGAGTTCCGCTGGTGCACGGCTGACGACATCCGCGCGCTGATCGCCGAGCGGCCGGTGTACCCGGGCGAGTTGGCGTCCCGGCTGGGTGAGGCCCGTGCCGCGCTGAACGGCACGGGCGCGTTGCCCACGGTCGACATCCGCTGATCAGGCCTGCGCGGGCTCGCGGTCAGGCGGTAGAGCGCGACCGAGGCATCCGGGTCGACGCGCACCGGCTCACCGACGGTGCAGCCACCTACCGGAAGTGCCGATACCCACCGGCGGTTCGGACGCTGATCGACGAGGGCCTCCGCGATAAGCGTCTGGACGTTCGATCAGCCGATGCACCGTCGATAAGCATCCGCGAGCGCAGGCGACGCGCTAGTGGGCGCATGCCTGATACGCACCTGTTTTCGGCCGCACGACGCTCATCGGGTTTACTGGGAGGCCGACACGGCACCGTGCAGGGTGCCGGTGCCGGCCGTACACGAATCACGCCGCACTGCACGAATAACAGGGAGAGCATCCGTGACCACCGAGTCTCAGACCACGAGCGGGGCGATCCGCCCCGTCACCGGCACCGCGCGTGTGAAGCGGGGCATGGCGGAGATGCTCAAGGGTGGTGTGATCATGGATGTGGTCACGCCGGAGCAGGCGAAGATCGCCGAGGACGCGGGTGCGGTGGCGGTGATGGCCCTCGAGCGGGTGCCCGCCGACATCCGCGCGCAGGGTGGTGTGGCCCGGATGAGCGATCCGGATCTGATCGACGGGATCATCGCGGCGGTGTCGATCCCGGTGATGGCGAAGGCGCGCATCGGGCATTTCGTGGAGGCGCAGATCCTGCAGGCCCTCGGTGTCGATTACGTGGACGAGTCGGAGGTGCTGACGCCGGCGGACTACGCCAACCACATCGACAAGTTCGCGTTCACGGTGCCGTTCGTCTGCGGCGCGACCAACCTGGGTGAGGCGCTGCGCCGGATCACCGAGGGTGCGGCGATGATCCGCAGCAAGGGTGAGGCCGGTACCGGTGACGTGTCCAACGCCACCACCCACATGCGGCAGATCCGGGACCAGATCCGCCGCTTGACGTCGTTGCCCGAGGACGAGTTGTACGTCGCGGCGAAGGAGTTGCAGGCGCCGTACGAGTTGGTGGTGGAGGTGGCGCGGGCGGGGAAGCTGCCCGTGACCCTGTTCACGGCGGGCGGTATCGCGACCCCGGCGGACGCGGCGATGATGATGCAGCTCGGTGCCGAGGGGGTGTTCGTCGGCTCGGGCATCTTCAAGTCGGGTAATCCCGCGGAGCGGGCCGAGGCGATCGTGAAGGCGACCACGTTCTACGACGATCCGGACAAGCTGGCCGAGGTCTCGCGGGGTCTGGGCGAGGCGATGGTGGGGATCAACGTCGATGACATCCCCGAGCCGCACCGCCTCGCCGAGCGCGGTTGGTGACGGCATGTCGCCCGCCGCAGCCGGGCGAAACCGTATAGCGTCGAGAGCGAGTAAAGACGGACTTCGGCCCGTCTGCGACCAGGGGAGTTAGGCACACGATGTCCGAGCAAGCGACGGCCCGGCCGGATGCGACGTCCGAACCGGATGTGGAGGCCTCCGGCCCGGAGCTCGATCCACAGACCGAGCACGACACCGCGGTCCGCGCCACCGCCGCGCCGCTCGCGTTGCGCGTGCTCGCGTACATCGCGGACCTGTGCCTGGTCGCGACCGTGGTCGCCGTGGCGCTGATCGTCGACGTGCTGGCGGATCTCGAACTGGGCTGGGTGTTCTTCGGCATCGGCGCCCTGGTCGCCCTGGTCGCGTCGATCGCGATGCACGGCGCGTGGGGTGCGAGCCCCGGTAAGCAGCTCGCACAGCTGCGCGTGGTGGACGCCGAGACGGCGGGCGCGCCCGGTTATCCGCGGGCGGCCATCCGCACGGTCGTGTTCGACGTGCTCTCGGTGATCGTCTACCTCCCCGCGTGGTCGGTGCTCATCGACAAGACCCGGTTCCGGCGTGGCCTGCACGAGAAGGTGTCGCACACCCTCGTCGTGGACGCGACGGAGGCCGTCTCGTCGACGGCCGTGGACAGCGCCGCGCCCGCGCGGAGCGGCTTCGGGGCACCCGCCCGGGTCGGCGGGCCCGGCACAGCCGACCCCGAGGGCGTGACCGAGGCGCTTGCCGTCCCG
>NZ_BAABFR010000145.1:0-8965 GCF_039541155.1 Tsukamurella soli | reverse complement strand
GGACGCCACCGTCGGGCCGCGGGCCGGCGACCCGCTCAGTGGTGACGACCGCCTCGTCGTCCCGCTCCTCGGCCTCGCGGCCGGCGTCGGCCGGCTCCGCGGGGGCGGTCCGGGCGGAGTCGATGCTCCGCAACGCGCGACGCGCGTCGGGGTCGAGCAGTTCCTTGGCGTGGGCGTCCATGGGGGTCGCTGTGCCGCCGTGTGCGCCGGGGACGTACTTGAAGTGCGCCTCGTTGCGGGACTTACCCACCGACCAGGCGATCCGCACGACCCAGCGGTTGTCGGTGGCCTTCCACGCGTCCCATTCGGTGGTGTCCGTGTGGCCGCGGTCGTGCAGAGCGTTGGCCACCACCTCGGAGAGCTTCGCCGCCATCGGGCCGTCGCCGCGCACGGGGTGCGCCAGTGCTGCCATCTCGGCGGCGCGGGACCGCTCGAGCAGCACCGGATTCGCGAATCGCTTGATCCGCTCCACCGGCACGCCCGCCAGTGACGCGACCTCTTCCATCGTCGCGCCGGCGCGGATACGCGCCTGGATCTCGCGCGGGCGCAGCACCGACTCGATCTCGATCGTGGTCTGCACGCCGCGCGAGAGGTCACCGCGCACGGCGGCCTTGAGCGTCTCGTCGATGGGGATCAGGAACCTGCCGGAGGCGCCCTCGCAGACCACCGACGTGCCGTCGTCGTCGAGCCCTACCACCCGCAGTTCCTGCATGACGCAAGGCTAATGCGTTCTCAGGCTAGTGCTCGGCCGACACGCGCTCGACCACGAAATCGATGCACGCGGTGAGGGCCGTGACGTCCTCCGGGTCGATCGCCGGGAACATGCCGATGCGCAGCTGGTTGCGGCCCAGCTTCCGGTACGGCTCGGTGTCGACGATGCCGCCCTCGCGCAGCACTTTCGCCACCTCGGCGGCGTCCACTGTGTCGGCGAAGTCGATGGTGCCGACGACCTGCGAACGTAGGGCCGGGTCTGCAACGAAAGGTGTTGCATACTCGGACTTCTCGGCCCACTCGTAGAGCCGCGAGCTGGAGTCCTTGGTGCGCGCCACCGTCCACTCCAGGCCGCCGTGGGAGTTCATCCACTCGATCTGATCGGCGAACAACAGCAGCGTCGCGACCGCCGGGGTGTTGTACGTCTGGTTCTTGCGCGAGTTGTCCAGCGCCGTAGGCAGGGACAGGAACTCGGGGCACCAGCGGCTCGACAGCTCGCCGATGCGCTCGATCGCGGCCGGGCTGACGATCGCGACCCACAGGCCACCGTCGGACGCGAAGCTCTTCTGCGGCGCGAAGTAGTAGACGTCGGTGTCGGCGATGTCGACGGGCAGGCCGCCGGCGCCCGAGGTGGCGTCGATCGCGATCAGGCCGTCGCCCACTCGCTTCGGCTGCAGTGCGACGCCGGTCGAGGTCTCGTTGTGGGCCCAGGCGGTCAGGTCCGCCGACGGGTCGGACGTGGGCTCGGGTGCCGTGCCCGGTTCGGTGGAGATCACGATGGGGTCGCCGATGTGCGGCGCCTTCTTCGCCACGGACGCGAACTTCGACGAGAACTCGCCATACGTCAGGTGTAGCGACTTCTCCCGGATCAGGCCGAAGCTCGCGGCGTCCCAGAAGGCCGTGCTGCCGCCGTTTCCGAGCACCACCTCATAGCCCTCGGGCAGCGAGAACAGGTCGGCCAAGCCGTCGCGCACGCGCCCGACGACGTCCTTGACGGGCTTCTGGCGATGACTGGTCCCCATCACCGAGGCGCCGGTCGAGACGAGGGACTGCAGCTGCTCCGGACGGACCTTGGAGGGGCCGCAGCCGAACCGGCCGTCGGTGGGCCGCAGCTGCGCGGGGATCTCGATCGTCATGCGTCCAGCCTAATGGTGTCCCACCCGGGCACCTCATCCGGCCGACGTGGCCCGGAGCCGATGTAATGGGCCGACGGTCGCACCAGCCGACCGGTCCGCTTCTGCTCGAGGATGTGCGCGCACCACCCGGCGGTGCGGGCGCAGGCGAACATCGCGGGCATCATCCGTACCGGGACGCCGGCGTAGTCGAGCAGCACCGCGGCCCAGTACTCGAAGTTGGTGACGATCGGGTCGCCCGGGTACCGCTCGGCGAACACCTCGGTCGCGGCCTCCTCGACGGCGACGGCGATGTCGTACCGCGGCGCCCCGACGCGGCGGGCGACGTCCCGCAGCACCGACGCGCGCGGGTCCTCCGCGGTGTAGAGGCGGTGGCCGAAGCCGGGGACCCGCTCGTGGCGGTCGAGCCGCCGGGTGAGGACGGTGCGCAGGTCGTCCGTGCGGGTGGCCTCGTCGAGCAGCGGGATGACGCGGGTGGGCGCGCCGCCGTGCAGCACCCCGGTCAGCGCGCCGACGGCGGACGACAGCGCCGCGGCGACGTCCGACCCCGTCGACGCCACCACGCGGGCGGTGAGCGTGGACGTGTTCAGCCCGTGTTCGGCCGCCACCACCCAGTAGGAGTCGATGGCGCGGATGTGCTCGGGATCCGGGTCGCCGCGCCACCGGGTCATGAACCGCGAGGTGACGGTGGGGCACTGGTCGATGATGCGCTGCGGCACGGCCGGCCGTTCGAGCCCCCGCGCCGACTGCGCGACGAAGCTGAGCGCGGTCACCGAGGCGCGGGCGAGGTTCTCGCGGGCGGTGGCGTCGTCGATGTCGGGCAGCGACTCGAAGCCCCACAGCGGGCCCAGCATCGCGAGGCCGGCCTGCATGTCCACTCGGACGTCGCCGGTGTGGATCGGCAGGGGGAAGGGCTCGGCCGCCGGCAGCGGGTTGCCCCACTCGCCGTCCACGAGCAGGCCCCAGACCTCCGAATAGGTGACGTGGTTGCGCACGAGATCCGCCACGTCGACGCCGCGATAGCGCAGCACGCCGCCGTCCCGGTCCGGCTCGGCGATCTCGGTCGAGAAGCTCACGCCGGACACGGGTGTGGTCTCCGGTGTGTCCGCCCGCTCGGGGGTCGTCGCGGTCCCGGGAGGCTCTGCGGTGCGGGGAAGCTCGATACCCATGCCCCCGACTCTAATGAGTAGGGTCACCGGCGTGGATCTGAGCGCGATGCGGGAGAGTTACGCGGGCGGGGATTCGATCCTCGATCCGGCCGATGCGACCGGTGGGTGGCTCCCGCTGTTCGAGCGGTGGCTGGCCGAGGCGATCGAGGCCGACGTGCCCGAACCCAACGCGATGGTGCTCGCCACCGTCGCTCCCGGGCCGGACGGTGGCCTACGCCCCGCGACCCGGACCGTCCTGTGTAAGGGCGTCGACGCGAGCGGTGTGGTGTTCTACACCAACTACGACTCGTTCAAGGGGCGGGCGCTGGACGCGAACCCCGTCGCCGCCGTGACGTTCCCCTGGATCGCGATGCACCGGCAGGTGCACTTCGCCGGCACGGTCGCGCGCGTCACAGCCGCCGAGACCGTCGAGTACTGGGCGCAGCGCCCGCGCGGCTCGCAGCTCGGCGCGTGGGCCAGCGAGCAGTCGGAGCCGATCGCGAGCCGCGCCGAGTTGGCGCATCGGTTCGCGGCGGCGGAGGTGAGGTTCGGCGGTGCCCCGTCCGACGGTGCCGTTCCGGTTCCCCCCCATTGGGGCGGCTACCGGATCGTGCCCGACACCGTCGAGTTCTGGCAGGGCCAGGCCAACCGGGTGCACGACCGCGTCCGGATGACCGCCCCCGGCTTCGCGCCGGTCAGGCTCCAGCCGTGAGGCTGCTCGCCGACACCAGGCCGCTGCACGTTCCCGACTACCGCAGGCTGTGGTGGACCGGCGTGGTCACCGTCATCGGCGCGCAGCTCACCGCGGTCGCCGTGCCCGCGCAGATCTACGGGATCACCGGGTCGTCCGCCTACGTGGGTCTGACCGGCGTCTTCGGCCTGGTGCCGCTGGTGGTGTTCGGGCTGTGGGGCGGGGCGCTCGCCGACGCGCTGGACCGGCGCGTCCTGCTGTTGATCACCACCTGCGGTCTCGCGGTCACGTCGATGCTGCTGTTCCTCACCCCGTCCAATGTGTGGCTGGTGCTGTGCGTGTTCGCGCTGCAGCAGGCGTTCTTCGGAGTCAACCAGCCCACGCGATCGGCGATCTACGCGCGCTTGGTGCCGGGGGAGCTGCTGCCCGCGGCCAACTCGCTGAACATGACCGTTCAGCAGTTCGGTGCGATCGCCGGCCCGCTGATCGGCGGCGCGCTGATCCCCGTGATGGGGCTCAAGCTGCTGTACCTGATCGACGCCCTGTCGATGGTGTTCACGCTGTGGGCGGTGTGGCTGCTGCCGTCGATCCGGGCGGAGGACCGCGGGCAGAGCCTCGGGCTGCGATCGGTGCTCGACGGTTTCACGTACCTCGCCGGGCACAGGGTCCTGCTGATGTCGTTCGTGGTGGACATCATCGCCATGGTCTTCGGCATGCCCCGCGCGCTGTTCCCGCAGATCGCGCACCAGGACTTCGGCGGTCCCATCGAGGGCGGTACCGCATTCGCCCTGCTCTTCGCAGCCATGTCGGCGGGTGCGGTGGCCGGCGGCGTGTTCTCGGGGTGGACCTCACGCGTGCGGCGCCAGGGCCTGGCCGTGGTCGGCGCGATCGTCTTGTGGGGCGCATCCATGGTCGGCTTCGGCATCGCGGCGGGGGTCGGCGAGCTGTGGCTTGCGCTGCTCCTCCTCGCCGTGGGCGGTGCGGCCGACATGGTGTCGGCGGCGTTCCGCTCGACGATGCTGCAGGAGGCGGCCACCGACGATGTCCGTGGGCGCCTGCAGGGGGTGTTCACCGTGGTCGTCGCGGGTGGGCCCCGCATCGGCGACGTGGTGCACGGCGTCGGCGCCGCAGCGGTGGGCGCGAGCGCGGCGGCGTGGGGTGGCGGCGGCCTGGTGATCGTGTTCGTCGTGATCGCCGCGGTCGCCGTCCCCGCCTTCGTCCGCTACCAGGTCATCCGCTGATCCGGTCGACCAGCGGCGCCCGACCCGCCTTGTGCTGATACATCACGTCGTCCGCCCGGAGGAGTGCGGCGTCGAGCGCCTCCGATGCGGGCCGGAACGTCGTGGTCCCGACGGAGACTCGGGGCACCAGCGTGCGCCCCTCGGCCGCGATCCGGGCCCGTCCCACGCCGTCGCGCAACAGGCTCGCGAGCGTGCCGGCGTCGGCGGGAGCCGCCGGCTCCGCGGCGCACACCACGAACTCGTCGCCCGCCCACCTGCCCACCACCGCCCCCGGCGGTGCCGCGGCGAGCAGGGCCTCACCCACCGCGCACAGGAGGCGGTCGCCTGCCGCGTGGCCGTAGCGATCGTTGACCTGTTTGAGCCCGTCCACATCGATCATCGCCAACCTCACCGATCTGATCGGATTCACCACGGCGAGCCGTTCCCGGAAGCCGCGCCGGTTCAGCAGCCCGGTCAGTTCGTCGTGACGGGCCTGGTGCTCGAGCTCCCCGACGGCGTCCCAGCCGTCGACGATCACCAGGACGAGGAGACCGCGGTCGGTGTGGATCGCGGATTTGCGCACCCGCAACCTGATCACCGAGCCGTCCTTGCGGATGTGGCGGCGATGGATCACGGCGCCGGTTCGATGGCCGCTGAACTCCTGCGCGGCCTCGGCGTCGCGGTGGGCGTGGTCCTCCGGGTGCAGCACGTCCGAGCTGGTCAGGCCGATCAGCTCGCCCAGCGGGTACCCCAGGAGATCGGCGTAGGCGCGATTCGCCGCGACCAGCCGACCGGGCTGATCGTGGATGACCATTGCGGTTCGAGAGTTGTCGAACAGGGACAGGTAGACCTCGGCTGGAAGCCGGTCGGCCGACGGTGCCGGCGCGGGCGCCGGCTGCTGATCGAGGTGCACGCGGGTCTCCTCGGCGAGGATGCAGATCACGGGGTACTAGATTCGTTATAGTACACAAATCTTCCCGGCGAGCGCGCGCCGAATCCGTGACGTCGGGCGCTCGCGGTAGCCGTCGTCCGCCGTGGTCAGATGGGGAAGTCGGTACTCGTCAGCTCCTCGGACACCGCCCACAGCCGACGCTGCAGCTCGAGGTCGTAGGACTGCTCCGATGAGGTGACCACTCGGGGCGCACCCCGGCGCTCGGCCAAGCCGTCGGGCCCGTAGTACTGGCCGCCGAGCGCGCTCGGGTCGGTGGCGGCACGGAGCGTGGGCAGTGCCCCGTGTGCCGCGTCGTGGGAGACCAGGGGCGCGGCCGCCTGCAGGCCGCGCAGCGGCTTCGGCAGGTTGCGCACGAGCTCGGTGTCGGCCAGGCCGGGGTGTGCGGCGACCGCGACGGTGCCGTGCCCGCCGCTCGCCCGAGCGGCGAGGCGGCGCTGGAGCTCGTAGTGGAACATCAGGTTCGCGAGCTTCGACTGGCCGTATGCTGCGATCCGGTCGTAGGAGCGGTCCCACTGCAGGTCGTCGAAGTGGATCGCCGCGCGGATCCGGTGTGCCACGCTGGCAACGGTGACGACGCGGGAGTCGGGCACATCCAGCAGCAGGTCCAGCACCTGTGCGGTGAACGCGAAGGGACCCAGA
This sequence comes from Tsukamurella soli, assembly GCF_039541155.1. Taxonomy (NCBI): domain Bacteria; kingdom Bacillati; phylum Actinomycetota; class Actinomycetes; order Mycobacteriales; family Tsukamurellaceae; genus Tsukamurella; species Tsukamurella soli. The sequence continues at coordinate 2,471 of NZ_BAABFR010000145.1, read as the reverse complement.
TGGTTGGTGCCGAACTGCAGCTCGAAGCCGTCCGCGGTGGTCTGCCTGGGCGGGTACATCACGCCCGCGTTGTTGATCAGCAGGTCGACGCGGGGGTGCGACTCGTGGAGTTCGGCCGCAGCCGTGCGCACCGACTCCAGGGACCCCAGGTCGAGCCGCTGCACGCGCACCGTCGCACTCGGGGCCACCGCGGTGATGCGCCGCGCCGCGTCCTCACCCTTCGCGGTGTCGCGTACCGCCAGCACCACCTCGGCGCCACGCGTCGCGAGCACCCGCGCGGTCTCGAATCCCAGCCCCGTATTGGCGCCGGTCACCACGGCGATGCGGCCGTCCTGCGCGGGTACGTCCTGCTCGGTCCACTTGTGTGCCATGTCATTTCTCCCTGGTGGTGTGTCCATTTAATAGACCGTCGGTCTGTTGTACTCGACAATAAGAGGCCGTCGGTCTGGTGTCAATAGACCGTCGGTCTGTAAAGTGTTCGCCGTGGGATTCCAGCGGGCGCGCAGCGAGGAGCAGCGCGCGCAGCGGCGAGAGGCGATCCTCGCGACCGCCGCCGCGATGCTCGACGAGACGTCCGTGTCCGCATTGACCCTCAGTGAGCTGAGTCGTCGGGTGGGGCTCGCGAAGTCGAACGTGCTGCGCTACTTCGAGTCCCGGGAGGACGTGCTGCTCGAGCTGCTCGACCGGTGGTCCGGCGAGTGGGTGGTCGAGCTCGCCGCGGCCGCCGGCACCGTCGACCCCGGCGCAGACGTGATGGCGCGGATCGGGGCGTTCGCGGAGGTCGTCGCGCACACCGCGAGCGCCCGCCCCGCGCTGCTGGCCCTCATATCGGCCCAGTCCGAGGTGCTCGAGCACAACGTGTCGACGCAGGCCGTCCTGCGTCACAAGCACGCCACGCTGGCCGTGTTAGACAGGCTCGTGGGGGTGCTCCGCGGCGCGGTCCCGGAGGTCGGCGACGCTGCGGGGGAACTCTGCCTCACCATCGCTGTACTCGCGGGTGCCTTTGCAGCGCAAGCGAATACGAGCGTCTCGTGCGAGACGGCCTTCGCCGCCGACCCGGCGCTTCAGGTGCTGCGCATCGACCTCGCCCCGATGCTCCGGGGGGCGACCGCGGCGCTGATCGCCGGGGCCCTCGTGCAGGACGCCTCCGGCGGCTCCGCAGCATCCCGCTGAGAGCGTCGCGAGCCTCGTATGCGCCCCGGCGGCGCTGTCAGGGTCGATCTCCGGAGGTGCCCCGGGTCAGCCGGACCCGCTCACCCGGCCGCAGTTGCGCCGCGCGGGCGATCGACACGGCGTCGAGCACCGCGATCACCGGGTAGCCGCCGGTGGTGGGGTGGTCGGCCAGGAACAGCACCGGCTGCCCGCTCGGCGGTACCTGGATCGCGCCCGCCGGCATGCCCTCGCTGGGCAGCTCCGGGCCCGCCGTCACGAGGGCTCTGCCCAGCAGACGCACCCCGACCCGGTTGCTGTCGGGGCTCACCTCCCACTCCGCGAAGACGGCCTCGGGGTCGGCGAACCAGTCGGCGCGGGGGCCCAGCGATGCGGTCAGTACCCGTCGTACGGGGCGGGGAGCGACATCGGCGGCAGGCCAGATGCCCGACGCCCGCCCCAGTGTCACGACGTCACCCGCGGACAGGGGTGCGGGCCCGAGCCCGCTGAGCACGTCGGTCGACCGCGACCCGAGCACCGGGCGTACGTCGATCCCGCCGCGCGGCGCGACGTATGTTCGCAGGCCGCCCAGCGCCGGTACCACGAGCCGGCCGTGTGCCACCGTCGCGAAGCCGCCGCCGCGCCCCGCGATCCCCACGAGCGTGGGGCGGTCGAACTCCAGTACCAGGCCCGACGGTGCCGGTGGCTCAGCGAGCGTGGTCGCCTCGATCAGCGCGGCACGGGAGTCGTTGCCCGCCAACCGGTTCGCGAGTTCGGCTGTTTCGGAGTCCGCGGCGCCCGAGCGTGGCACACCGAGGTGCGCGTAGCCCGCGCGGCCGCGGTCCTGCACGGTCGCGAGTGCGCCGGGGGAGACGACCCGCACCGCGATCCCCGTCGGAGCCGGCCGGATCCGGTCATCCGGCGACAAAGCGCACCCGCATCCCCGGTGTGAGCAGCGCCGGCGGATCCCGCTCGGGATCGAACATCACCGCGTCCGTGCTGCCGATCAGGTGCCACCCACCCGGCGACGACCGCGGATACACCGCCGAGTAGCCGGCGGCGAGGGCCACGGACCCGGCGGGCACGCGCGGTCGCGACGTCTCCCGCCGCGGCCGCCAGAGGATGGAGCCGGGCACCACGTCGTCGCGCACCAGGTACCCGAAGCCCGGCGCGAAGCCGCAGAACGCCACCGTCCACGGCGCGGCGGTGTGCGCGGCGACGAGCGCGACGTCGTCGTCGCCCAGGTCCGGGCCGTCGTACCGGACGTTGACGGTCAGCGCGTCGCCGGTCGACGGCGGCGCGTCGGCCGCCGCCGCGCCCCG